>JAKLPV010000103.1 GCA_022013685.1 Anaerolineae bacterium | reverse complement strand
TTTTCAGCTTGTTCCAACTCAAGCAGAGCCGTGGTGTATTCGGCATCCGTTGGAACACGATGATGCCACGGGATGCTGTCTTCCATAAAGCTAATTCCCTTGCCTTTAACCGTATGCGCAAGAACAAGATTAGGTTTCCCAGGCTGAAAAGGTAGACTATCAAATAAACCAACCAGTTCTGCCACATTGTTACCGTCCACGTGCCTGACAGCATATCCGAAAGCAGTAAATTTGTCTTCCAAGGGTTCCATGGCCATCACATCTTCGGTGCGTCCGCTGATTTGGAGGGTATTACGGTCAACAATTGCAACCAGATTATCCAACCGATAATGAGCTGCGCTGGCCGAGGCCTCCCAAATGGAACCTTCGCTGAGTTCGCCATCTCCCATAATGGTGAAAACCCGGTTTGCTCTTCCGTCTTTCTTAGATGCCAATGCCATGCCCACGGCCAGGGATAAACCGTGCCCAAGAGCGCCAGTATTCTGTTCGATACCAGGAACGCTGCGAGTCGGATGGCCGATAAAATCTGAACCAAACTTCTCGACACTGTCCAGCATTTCAGCGGAGAAAAATCCCTTGTCTGCCAGCACGGCGTACAAGGCTTCTACCGAATGACCTTTGCTGTGGATGTAATGGTCACGGTCGACTTCATTAAAATTTTGCGGGGAGATATCCATCGTATGACTGTAAAGAACATTGAGAATATCCACGCAGGACAAGCTGCCGCCAGTATGCCCGGCTTTGGCAGCATAGATCATTTTCAGTACAGCCCGACGTTGCCCGATAGAGCGGGCTTCGAGCAAGCTGATTTTTTTTAGAGGTGGTGGTTGATGAGTAGTTTTCATTTTTCTCTGAATAATTATTCAACATTTGATATAAATTCTAGCTTATGCTATAATACACAAAAGCAATAATTATTTCAAGCAAAAATGAATATATATTCAACCAATAAATTATATTCAGGAGAAAATAAACACGATGCCGCGAACTGACGAATTACGCCTGATTGCCCGCGTGGCACGCATGTATTATGAGTGGAACATGCGTCAATCTGAAATTGCTGCTCAACTGGATCTTT
Organism: Anaerolineae bacterium; assembly: GCA_022013685.1. Lineage (GTDB taxonomy): Bacteria > Chloroflexota > Anaerolineae > Anaerolineales > Villigracilaceae > UBA8950. The sequence continues at coordinate 8,277 of JAKLPV010000103.1, read as the reverse complement.
CGCAGGCATCCGTATCACGGCTCTTAAACCGCTCGAAAGAAGAAGGCATCATTCGGATTTCAGTTAATCTGCCCCAAGGGGTCTATACGGAATTGGAAGAGATTCTAGTTAAAAAATTTGGGCTGCGCGATGCAATTGTGGTGGACAGCCTCGAAGACAACGAGAAATTAATCCAGCGCGACCTGGGAGCTGCCACCGCTTATTATCTTGAATCGGCTATTCGACCCAATGAGGTGATTGGGATTTCATCCTGGAGTTCCACCCTGCTGGCGCTGGTGGACGCTCTTCACCCTTTGCCACGTAAGCCGGGCGTCAAGGTAGTCCAAATCCTGGGCGGAGTCGGCAATCCGGCGGTTGAGGCGCATGCTACCCGCTTAACCTCGCGTTTGGCGCAACTGGTCAATGGAGATTCTGTCTATTTGCCCATCTCTGGTATTCTTGCCACTGAGGCGGCGCGGGATGTGTTGATGGCGGATGCGGTTGTTCAAGAGGCGCTCGGCCTGTTCGACCAGGTCACAACAGCGCTCGTGGGAATTGGAGCCATTGATCCATCTCCATTGCTGGCGCAAAGCGGCAATATTTTCTCCCAGCAGGAGCTTGCTCTTTTGCGTCAGCAACAGGCCGTGGGCGATATTCTGTTACGTTTCTTCGACCGAAATGGTCACCTGGTTGAAACCGGTTTGGAAAAACGCGTTATTTCGATGAGCCTGGAACAGCTCACTAAAGTCAGTCGCGCAGTTGGTGTGGCTGGAGGATCGCGAAAATATGCTGCTATCCTGGGCGCTCTGCGTGGTCGCTGGATCAACATTCTGGTCACAGACCAATTCACTGCAGCTCGATTGGCCAAGGAATAAAACCTTGCTTTCATAAGCAGCTTGGCAATCGCTCCGTGTCAATCAAAAATCACAATCAATTAACTTACCCGGAAGCGTTTTCTAAAGTTTCAGAAGCGCTTCCGGGTAAGTCTGTATGGATATTTTCTTACCAAAGCAGCGTACCCAAGCATTGGTCACACCAACCGCCTCTGTCCCCCATAATATCGCGAGCTGCCAGTAAATGGTTCACCACCAAGGCCGCGATCTGTTTTTTCGTGCAAAAATTGTCATCGAGTGTGAGGTTAAAACAAAGAGCGCCCATCCCAGGGCACTTTTTAGGTATAAAACCCGTTGAAAATCCCATAAAACCTACATAAAAAAACAGAACTCCTGAGAGAATTTAGTTCTCTCAGGAGTTCTGTCATACCGGATTTACTTGATCCGGCCCCGACGGGGGTGGGGCACTACTCGAAGTAAATTCGGGGGGACAGGATTCTCTGGAATGCAGTTTATTTTGTCAAAGAACAGCAATAAACATTCAATTCTGTCTACTGCATTTTACATCATATCAAGTAATTTCACAATCGGACAAATACAAAGCGACAATCAGAAATCGCGCCGGGAAAACATCCCGGTGCGATTTCTATCTACGCGGGGTTGAGCATTTTTGTTAAATCCCGCTTCTTAATATCCCAGTTCGAAGCCACCCACTTCTATGTGTATACTTGTTTAAATCGGGCGGGATAGGCTGGTGGCAACGGGCGAACAACTGGAACCCACAATCTGCTAAAATTGAAACCTTTCTTACACAACTGATTTGGGTATACTTTCTATAGAGGGCCAGGTTTACTCACAGCCCATCAAACGAATTGTTCCGAAACGCCGCTGAGCGCCAAAATGAATCTACTTTTTACACTACAACGCTATCGATTTATCTGGTTGAACCTGCTATTTGCAGGCTACTTATGGTGGATACAGCCGGCGGTTCTTCAGCGCCTGATAGCATCCGAACAACGCCAAAGCCCAGATTGGGTGATGGGTAGCATTTTGTTGGGTATCCAGGTAATTGAGATAGTTGGGATGTTGTTTAAGCGCCCGGTGAGCGCATTTTACGCCCGGCGCTATCCAGACTCCAATCCTCCTGGAAGTTGGCAAGAAAACGTTAAGGTAATTTTATTTATCTTCACACCGATTTTCCATATTGGCCTGGCCTCGGTGTTGACAATTGTGGCCCTTGGCTTGCTGAAGATGGGCGTGCGCGAGGAAACGGCCACGGTTTTGCAGTGTCTCTCGTTGCTCCTTTTCTTCGCCGTGCTGATGAAAGAAGCCTTCTTCGTCACGCTGATGCTTGGGATTGGGGTGGCTGGCTCAACCTACGAAAATGCCCCCACGAGTTCTCACACAATTTGGGTAGATCGCTTGAATCGCTGGTTGTCGCCACCAGTGGCGGCGCAGCTTACGCATAGGGATATACTGAAAGATATTACCGGCGACCTGCTTCTGCTAATTTTCACAGCGCTGGCTTATACATCTGCATGGGATTCGATTGTCGCCTCTTCACCGCTGCATGCCCAGGGGATCGACCGTTTATTCGAAATTCTGGGTGTAAGTCTGTTCTTCTTCATGGTTTATTTCGCCAATCGCTCCATTTACCTGATGCAAGAATTGAGCATCCAACAAAGCCAAACAACCAAAACTTTCGCCTGGATCAGCTTGTTGGCAATTTGGCTGAGCGCACTCTGGCCGCTCCTAACTTGACGGGCTGGGTTAAAATGGCCGGCTCGACTTTGCCAAAAACAAGCCGAAAACCCTACCAAACAATATCGTGAGAAAGGTGTTGCGTAAAGAGAATGTCTAATCTCTCTCTCCCTGAACAGATTGCTAATCTGCCAGAACCCATTCGGCGTCTTTTTGCCTGCACATGCGCAGAACGGGTTTTGCCATTTTACGAACAACTATATCCACAAGATACTCGTTTGCGCGAGACCATTACCGTTGCCAAGCAATTTGCATTAGGACAAACATCAGCCAGGCAGCTCCAAGAGACGCTGGCGATGGCAGAAAAAGCTTGCTCCGAGGCCAAAGAGCAGGCATTGGCTTTGAAAGAAAAGTGCTGGCTAGACTGGCGTACCGATCCTCGTCAGGTCACTCCGCCTCCCATCTCACCCGAGCTGGATCTGTCAGGCGGCCCATGGGTTTACAGACTGGAAGAAGATTCCCTAGCATCCGGATGGGCGGCAACATGGATACAAACCGACCATGCCACCCGCTTACGATGGGCACAGTTACACGCATCCTGGTACGCCGCCGAGGCCGCCTACCGTACAGCCTGGCAGGATACTAACTACAGCCCGACTGTGCGAGCAGTCTTGGGCGAAGAACTTGTCTTAACGAATACGGCATACGCCCAGGAGTGCGCTGACTTTGCCGCTCGTTGCCCTACCGAAGCCGCAGCACAGGCTTTGTTGGAAATAGTTCCAACGATGTTTTTTCCCTACTACGGCAGCATCGCCAAAATTGGTCCATCGGGTTCGTCTGCACAGGCAGGCATGTACAGCCGAAAAATGGAAATGGAACGACGCAAGGTAATGGTGCAGGAGCTAACCTGGCAGCAAGCAGCTTTGGAACAGCATCGTGAGCATGGCCAGCATCTCGTACAAAACCAATGCAACGATTCTCTCAACCGGGCTTTGACCAAACTAATCCAAATACATCAAGATCAAACCACCGTTGATGATTCGTTGCGTGCCTTGCAGGCTCTGGCATGTCCACTTGACCTGGTGGTACTGGTAAATGCTGCGGCTGGTAAACACTGGTTGGCCCAAAAGCACATCTATACAACCGTAAAATCTACCCTGGAAGCCCATCAACAAGATGTGAACTGGTTTTACTACCAACAACAGGCCATTGCCCCGCTCCTATTGCAATATCTAGAAACAAAAAACGAAGGTGATTATATTGGTTGCGCAGAACTACTTTGCCTGCTCAAGGAACAGCGCGCAATTGGCATTCTTTGCCGGGATTTCAAACAAAAAGCAGGAGAGCAGGGCAATATTGCTAAAATTATTGGGCATTCTGGCCTTTCTGATGCCGCCCACATTCTGGAAACATTCTTGCCAGATAGCAAGGACGACCACGTACGCAGGAGCATTGCCCTTGCCTACGTGAATGTTGCCGGTGCGCAAGCGGTGGATTTCATTCTGACACAGATATATCCCCACTGCCATGCGCAAAGTCGCCGCGAACTACTGAATATCATCCGCAACATCCGCGCGCCCGGGGTTGTTGAGCGTTGGATTGCCAACCTGGAACATCCAGATTCCGAAGTTAAGAAAGGCTTGCTGTATAGTCTGAGACACTTTGATTATCCAAAGAAACCGGTTTCTACAGATATTTCAGAATCGGTAGCCCGCCTAGTTGAAAATCGGGATAGATCCGTCGCCAAGCTTGCCGTAGATACCCTGATGTATATTGGTTACGCCGACGCATTATCCCTCCTCGAATTACGCATTGCCAGTTACCCGCCTGAGATACAACGCGAAATCAAAGCATTGCGAGCGCAAATAGAAGCAAGGCGCGAGAAACAAGTCAAACCCAGCCCTGCACCCCCAGAGATTCTGCCCGAAAAACCCCTACATCCAACTACCAAGGCAAAACCAAATGCGTCACCCCCACAGTCGCATCTGAAATCCACCCATTGTAAACCGAAGGCAAGACCCAAGTCCACCCCCCAAGCCACGCAAACACCCCGTGAAGAGAAGACGGTTCCAGGGGAATTTATTCCACTGGAAAAACGCAGGCCACATATCAGTCAACATGACAACAAGATTTCTTGTGTCACGTATTATCACCAACCTTTGCCGCATACAACACTTCTTCAAGAACATCTGGCAGCCCATCCAGGGATACCAGCAAAAATCTTATTGCCACAAGTCACTGTGGATGGGGTTATCCAAATTACGGAATATCACTACGATGTAAATACGCAGTCTCAGTCTTTCACAGAAACTTACATTGACGAAAAAAGCGAGCATTATCTCCGTGAAGTCATAAAAGATGCCGCCGGAAATCTCATAAAAGTCAACGAATTTGATTACGACGAGTTCACGGGAGAATTGCAGATAGTGCGAACCCGCAACCCGGCAGGCAAAATTATCTGCGAGGATTTTTTGTAACATGTCGAAAAAGAAAATTCCAACAATTATGGTCATTATCCCGAGCGCGATAATATTGTGGGCGCTTTATAAAGTTTTCGACATCGAAATTATTATTGCTTTCGCAGTAGTAGCGGGCGCGTTCTTCTCCTTGATTCTTCTATATCGCTCAGCTGTAAACCTATTTTCCCTGGCAAAAAGACAACATAAACCTATTGCACCGCAATCTGAACCCAGCAAAAAACACGCAACACTGACTTCTTTTCACTATGAAGAAGTCACCTACGATTATGTAGATGATATGCCCCCTCGTGCGCGCCAAAATTACAACGAATTTTTAACGTTTTTAAACAAGATGCCGCCCAATCAATTGGTAACTTTTTTGTCAAGTATTAGACGGGATGATTTGGCCGCAAGCCTGAAAGAAGCCCTGGAAATGAAACATACCGGGTTAATTAGCGAAGATGAGTTCATTTCAACCAAGCATCAGCTTCTCGATTAGAGAGTTGCACTAGATAGAATTTTGGAAGCTTAACCTCTGTAACTCTGTGAATATGTTAGTTAGAGAGAAAGGTTGGATACTCTGGCGCACTATTCAATCTCATCCCATTCCTTTGAAGCAGGATATATCCGTCAGAGAGTGCAAAATTAATAGAAAATTCCAAAAACCTTACATAAAAAATAGAACTTCTGAGAGAATTTGGTTCTCTCAGAAGTTCTGTGCCGCCAATATTACTTGGAGCGGCCCCGACGGGAGTGGAGGCCTCGATTTTCCACCAATAGTAAAAACAAAAGAGCGGCAATATAGCCGCTGTTTTGTTTTAATGCCGCCGGTCTTTTTACTTCCCAAAAATTACATCCACGGGCATACCAGGCTTAAGTTTGCCATCGGGGTTTTCCACCGATAATTCCACCGCGTAAACGGTGGTCTGACGCTCTTCCTGGGTCTGGACGTTGCGCGGGGTGAATTCGGCTTGGTCGGCGATGCGGGTGACGGTGGCGCTGAAGGTCTGGCCGGGGAACGAGTCCACGCTCAGGCTGACGGTGTCGCCCAGTTTAACTTCGCCGTAGCGGTTTTCGGGAATGTAGACGGTGACTCTCAAGACATCGAGTTTGCCGATGGTCAAGGCGGTCATGCCAGCCTGGAGTACTTCTCCGGGTTCGACACTGCGCGTCAGCACGACACCATCCAACGGGGCGGTGACCACCTCTTTGGCAATCTGCACGTCGATGAGGTCCAACTCGGCCTGGGCTTGGTCAATAGCGGCTTTGGCCTGTTCGAGATTGGCCTGGGCCTGCTCCACCACTTTGACGGCAGCCTGCACTTCGGGGGCGCGCAGGCCAGTTTGCAAAGCGCGCTGGACATCCCGGGCGCGGTCATAACGCTCTTGGGCGACGATGGCTTTAGCGCGCGCATCCAACACATCTTTGGCGCCTTCTGTGGTTAGGGCATCATCATAGGCTTTTTGGGCATCGTCCAGTTCGGTTTTGGCATCATCGTAGAGGTTCTGGGCCGCGTCGCGCAGGGTTTGGGTGTCGGAGCCGCCGCTGGTCTGGTCGAGCAGATCTTTGGCTTGCTGGAAGGCGATGCGCGCATCGGAGAGTTGTTTTTCAGCTTCGACAAACTGCGCCGAGCCAACTTTCCTTTCGATGCTTTCGAGATTGGTCTGGGCCTTGTCGAGGGCTGTTTTGGCAACATCCGCTTCGGTCTGGGTGGATTGGTAACGCTCATTTTCAGAGAAGTACCAGGTCGGCAGGTCAAACTCGGAGGGTTTTGATTCCTTCCAGTTGGCAATACGATCAGCCTGGGCGGCAGCCAGGGCAGCATCGAGCGTGGTCTGGTACTGCAGTTGGGCCGAGTCCACAGCCACCTGGGCACTGGCGACTCCCTTTTGGGCTGTATTCAATGCCGCCTCGGCAGCGGCGCGCTGCGATTTAAGCAGGGTGTCGTCGAGACGGAACAACACGTCGCCGGCTTTGACGGAATCGCCTTCAGCGACAGAGATGTCCACGATCCGGCCAGCCAGTTCCGGGGCGATGCTGATCTCCGTCGCTTCGATAACGCCGGAGGCCTTGAGTGTGGTGTCCACCGTCGAGCCGGGCAAAGCCCCGCAGGCAGACATCAAAAAAACAGAGAGCAGAATGAGGGTGAATAGTTTTTGGTTCATGGGATACTCCTATCAGGATTTCATGCAAGCGATAAAAACATCCTCGAGCGAGGGCTCGATGACGGTCATGCTGCCGGGCTGGATACCGGAGCTGCGCAGGGCGGCGCGGATGGCGGTTTCGTGGCGGCGGACATCGGGAGCGATAACGTGGACGAGCGCACCGTAGAGTTCGATTTCGTGGAGCGGAAGGTTGGCGGCGCGCAGCACTTTCACAGCGGAGGCGGCGTCGGAAGGGGCGATTTCGAGCACCTGGCCGGGCATTTTTTCGGCTTTGATCTCGGCGGATGAGCCATTGGCGATGATTTTGCCGTGCTGGATGAAGGCCAGCCGATGGCAGTGCTCGGCTTCGTCCATGTAGTGGGTGGTGACGAAAACGGTGACGCTCCCCTGCCCTGCGGGCATCGCCCCATTTCCTTCGGAAATAGGGCGAGAGACAAGGGTGTAGAGCAAATCCCAGAAGGCGCGGCGGGAGAGCGGATCGACACCCGCGGTGGGCTCATCGAGAAAGAGTACTTCGGGGCGGTGCAGGATGGCGGCGCTGAGGGCTAGGCGCTGTCGCCAACCACCGGAGAGTTCACGGGTTTTGGCGTTTTCGCGGCCCTCAAGCCCGGCCATGCTCAGGGCCTCGTTGATGCGGATTTGCAGTTCGGAATTTTTCAGCCCGTAGGCCGCGCCGTAGAAATGCAGGTTTTGCAGGACGGTCAGATCGTTGTACAGGCTGAAACGCTGGGACATGTAGCCGACGCGCGGGCGGGTTTTGGCGGTATCGCCATCCACTTTCATACCAAGCACTTCGACACTGCCGCTGGTGGGTTTCATCAGCCCGAGCAGCATGCGGATGGAGGTGGTTTTGCCGGAGCCATTCGGGCCGAGGAAGCCAAAGATTTCTCCGCGCCGGACGGCAAAGTTGATATTGTCGACGGCAGTGAAGTCGCCGAAGCATTTGGTCAGGTTGGTGGCGAGAATTGCGGGTTGAGTATCATTCATAGAAAACCTTTTAACGCAGTAGCGCATAACTTGCTATAAATTTGGGCTTGGATGAAGGTTGAGCCACTGTTGTGTGATGCGCTTGAATTGGGCTTGGGATTGTCTGGCAGAACGAGTATGCAGCCGAAATCGTTGGCGATGTTCTCTCAATCG
>JAKLPV010000102.1 GCA_022013685.1 Anaerolineae bacterium | reverse complement strand
CGATTGAGAGAACATCGCCAACGATTTCGGCTGCATACTCGTTCTGCCAGACAATCCCAAGCCCAATTCAAGCGCATCACACAACAGTGGCTCAACCTTCATCCAAGCCCAAATTTATAGCAAGTTATGCGCTACTGCGTTTTTTCTATCCAGTGCCAACCCTGCTGCATAGCAGGAATCTATCCCACTCAACTTGAGTGATTTGGTCATGCAATCTGAGCGTTCTTGTTTTTCAAAACTTATAAGGAGAGGTCCCATGATCCACTTTGGCGTGCTTGAATTGGTTATCATTCTTGTAATTGTGCTTGTACTGTTTGGCGCAGGCCGTATTGGTAAGATTGCGAGCGAATTGGGTAGTGGCATTCGCAGTTTTCGTGAGTCAATTCAAGAAAAAGATGAGAATGTCGACCAACCCTAATCGGAATGTTCGGCATATCCATTTTGTTCCCGATGGTTTTGCCTTATGACGGAAATGGAATGCGCAGCGGAGATTTATTGGTGGTAGGCCTATTCAACAACATCCTTGAGGAGAAGGAATCTATGAAAACTGTTGCAGCTGTCCACACTGGTGTATTTATGGTTGAGTTGATCAAAAACCTGTTTACTGAAATCCTGCCGGGTGTGAAGCTTATCAATATTGTGGATGACAGTATCGTTGCTGAGGCGGTAAAGGCAGGCCAGGTAACGCCTGCCATTACCAAGCGGTTGATTGGCTATTACCATGCTGGGGTCGATGCCGGCGCTGACTTGATTTTCAACACTTGTTCGTCGGTAGGTGAAGTGTCTGAGTTGGGCGCGCAACAGCTTGGGGTGCCTATGTTCCGGATTGACGTGCCGATGGCAGCCAGGGCGGTTGAAAGTGCCAAGTCCATCGGCGTCTTGGCTACCTTGCCCACCACCTTAGGGCCAACCGTCCGACTGGTCAAAGCCCAGTCAGCCCGGCTTGAAAAACCCGTCAAGATTCTAGAAGGTTTAGCTGAAGGTGCATTCGATAAATTTTTGGCAGGCGATTCTGCCGGGCACGATCAAATGATTCTGGATACGGCGCTGCGTATAGCCGACCATGTGGATATTTTTATCCTGGCACAAGCGTCAATGTCACGCATGGAGGGCACGCTATCAGAAAAAACTGGCAAGCGGGTTCTGTCCAGTCCGCGGCTGGGTGTTTTGGCGCTGAAGGAAAAACTCGCAGGGATGTAATGGTGAGTGAAAATTTACAAATGAAACAATAGTTCGGGGAATATTTGGCGCACACTGAAGCGAAGCCGAAGACGATTACGTCGATTCCGATATCGCAGGCTAAAAATCTTTCGGATTTTGAGCTTGCGAATGACATTCTCAAAAAAAATGCGCTCTTTCGAGATTTCGCGATTTTCGCCTTTTGCTCTTTGGCAACGGATGAAATTTAGGTTTCTTCGCAAGTGTTTGACTGTTTGGGTGACAATCCAGAATGCCTTGGTAATCAGAATCGGCTAAAGCGCAATATGTGCAGATACCCTTGGCAACTCTTCAGTTGGTAAATGAAATTATGCGCGGTAAGCAGGGGATTACACCGGAAACAGCTTGGCTTTTTGCCGAGGCATTTGGTACCAGTTCTGAGTTTTGGCTGAACCTTCAGACGAATTATGACTTGGTCCGTTTTCGCCCCAAGAGGCAATTGGCGCGGATCGCAATTGCTGTTTAGAAGTTCGGCTGTTTTGTTGTGAAATTACTTGATATGATGTAAAATGCGGTAGACAGAATTGAATGTCTGCAGATGTCCTTTAACAAAATAACCTGCATTCCAGAGAATCCTGTCCCCCAAAATTTACTTCGAGTAGTGCCCCACCCCCGTCGGGGCCGGATCGAAGTAAATCCGGTATAACAGAACTGCTGAGAGAACTAAATTCTCTCAGCAGTTCTGTTTTTTATGTAGGTTTTGTGAGATTTTTTACTAATTTTGTGCCAAAAAGGTGTCCATTGATGGGCGCCTTTTTGTTTTTAACCTGTATCCAGGCTCAATCTTTGCTAAAAAAGAGGATCGCGGTTTCAATGTTTAGCCGCACGTTGGCAGCCCGCGATTTGGTGGTGGACAGGAGCAGGCATTCTATTTTGACAAGAGATGCATTTAGCTGTACTTTGCACAAGGTTGTGAAAGAGTCTACGGTTTGACGATGAATGACAGTATGCTGATCATCTTAACCAGTCGGCCTTGGCTTGTACCCCATCGTTAGGATCTGACAAAAAATCCCACCAAAGATGCGTAGGATTTTTTGTCAACTGCAAAACTGGTTTTGGTAATTAATCTTGACATTGGTGTATTAAAGAGATAATATGTAACTGACCGGTCAGTCATAATTCTCTGTTTGTAGGAAATGTTACTATGTCCCCTCGTCCAGATGTTAGCGATGAACGCAAGAACCAGATTTTGAATGCCGCCGAAGAGGTCTTTACCCAAAAGGGTCTCGACCTGGCGCGTATGGATGACATTGCAGATGAAACCGGGTTGAGCAAGGGCACACTATACCTGTATTTCAAAAGCAAAGACGATTTGATCATCGCCATCCTTGACCGGATTTTTCAAGGCGTTTTCAAGCAACTGGATGGGCGCAAACCCGGCGAATTAAGCGCCACCGAAGCCGTCTACTGGTTTACCGAGGAAGCCATCCGCGATTACAAAAGGATGCTGCGCCTGATGCCGGTGGCTTACGAGTTCCTGGCGCTGGCGTTTCGCAATAAAACAGTTCAACTTGCCCTGAAACAATACTTCAGGCATTACATGGATGTGCTGGTACCATTGATCCAGCATGGCATTAATACCGGTGAATTTCGGCAGGTTGATCCGCAGGAAGTTGCCATTGCGCTGGGTGCTATCTATGAGGGCACAGTGCTGCTATGGGTTTATGATAAGGAACTGGTGGATATGGAGCGCCATATCCGTTCAAGTATTAAATTGCTGCTTGAAGGTATTCGAGTTCCGGCTTGAGGCTTTCGGGCTCTTTTTTTGCGTCAATACATGACTGACTGGTCAGTATATAATGACCGTGGTCACAAATTGCACGTTCATGCTCTTATAAAAAGCGCAATTTGTGACCGGGACGGGTATAAAGGGAATTTTCAAGGAGATTTGTGATGGGTAACCTTTTTCTTGATCCAAACCGCCCGTTGTCCACTTGTTCATCGCTTAACTGCTCCGGCTGTCCGGTGCAGAGCCGCGTACACTGCCACTTCAATGGTGGGGACTTGGCGCGCTTCCTGCTGATCGCTATTCCGCCGTTTATTGTTGGCGGGATAGGCGTGGCCCGAGTGAATGCCTGGCTGCTGCTCCCGTGGCTTGTGCTCTGTCTCGGTTATTTTGGTTTTGCCGAAATCCGGGTGATGTGTTCGCACTGTCCGCATTATGCCGAGCCAGGAACAAAGTCGCTGCAATGCTGGGCCAACTATGGCTCGCCGAAGCTGTGGAAATATCGCCCTGGCCCGATGTCAGAAGGTGAAAATATCGTTTTTTTCGCCGGGCTGGTCTTGATCGCTGGGTACCCGCTGGCGTTTATGGTTATTAGCGCACAATGGTTGCTGCTAGCGTTGTTTGCGCTGCTGATGGTCGTGATGGGTACAGCGATGCGATCTCAGTTGTGTACCTAGTGTATGAATTTTGCCTGTCCGCTCAACCGGGTTGAGCCGGGTGTGCGGATGCTGTTCTTTGCCCGCAACCCGGTGGTGGCCGAAGCCTGGAAAGAAAGTCAAAGAAAATGAAAATGTTCCGGCTTATTGCCGTGATCCTGGCAATTTACGCACTGATCGAAATTTCCGACTGCCTGGCGCTGCTGTTGATGCACTTCGGCCTGTTGGCGAATCCCTACCCGCCGCTGTCTTTTCTGGAGTTCAACGGATTGCTTAACCGTAACCCGATCTTGTTGTTTCCGGTTTTCCTGTATTTTGCCTCGCTACGCCTGATCTCTACTGTGGGGCTGTTCCGCCAGCGCGAGTGGGCATTCTGGACAACTGTGCTGGTCTGCGTGACGACCATTCTTTGGGTGCCCTTCTTGATGCCCTACACCGGATTCGAACTGCTGCTTGATGGCGCGATTCTCTTCCTATTGCTATTGGCGCGTTTTGGAAACAAACCGCTTTTATCAACCAATTAGATCTCTTTCATAAAAAAGGAGTCCCCATGCTTGCCTGGATTAATTTTTCCATTCTGATTTTTTCTTCGCTGCTGTTCTTATACTATTACACCCTTAGCGTCAGTCCAGCCACTCGCGAGAAAATCCTCGGCCCGAAAGCCTACGCCATCTGCGCCCGTGACCGGATAATCAGCGGGATTTTTGAGGGGATAACCGTAATCAACTACATCGTTTACATCTTTTACCCTCTGCAAACGCCGCTGCCAGAGAAATTTCCCTGGGTCTGGTGGATCTCGGTCATTCTGGCGGTGCTGGTGGGTATTTTCAGCGGAACGTTGATGTTCATTGGAATGCGGGACGCCGGAGAGGAAACCCTTCGCCCAAAGAAAGAACATACCATGTATGGCGGCATCTATACCCAAATACGCCACCCGCAGGCTGTGGGAGAAGTGTTTGCCTGGCTGGCGATTGCCTTCCTGCTGAATTCTCCTTTCCTTGTGTTGTTCTCGCTCATTTATTTCCCCATTTTTATCATGCTCTGTCTGGCCGAAGAACAGGATTTGCTCTGGCGCTATGGTGAGGCTTACGCTGAATATTGCAAGAAAACCGGGGCCTTTTGGCCCAGGCAGGCCGGGTAAAGATGAACAAGACCCAGTTTTACGGTGTGACCAGCCTGATGTTGGTTGGTATCGCGATTGTTTTGGGTGTAGTGGCGATTTTCCAGGCTTCGCTCTTGCTGGGAATCGGATATTTGCTTTTGTGCGGTGTTGCTTCGACCGTGGTGATTTATGCCTACTGCGCCAAGTGCCCGAGCAAAGCGCAGTGTGCGCATGTTTTGCCGGGCAAGGCGGCTATGGCGATCCAAAGAAAATCCGGACCTTGTTCGACGGTCGAAACGCTCTCGCTGGTCATAGCGCTGCTCTTGCTGCTCGGACTGCCGCAACTGGTTTTGTGGAAAAACCCAATCTTGTTGGTAACCTTTTGGGTTCTATGTGGCATTGCCGTGACCCAAATCCGCAGCGTGGTCTGCCTGGCGTGCCGGAATATCTATTGTCCGCTTAACCAGGCAAGACGAGGCGCGCGGGCGTAGCGGAAGGAGTTGAACATGGCTGAAAAAATCAAGGATGTCGATTCCCCGCGCGGGTTGGCGCGGCTGGCGTGGCGGGCGCCAATCTGGTTTTACCGCCTGGGGCTTGGTGGCTTGTTGGGTGGACGGATGCTCCTGCTCAATCACACCGGACGCAAGTCCGGCCAGGCGCGGCAGAATGTGTTGGAAGTGGTACGCCGCGATGAGCAGGCGGATGCGTATATCGTAGCCTCCGGCTTCGGGGAGAAGGCGGATTGGTATAAGAACGTGATGGCGCACCCGGAGGTAAACATCCAGGTTGGGAGCAGGCGTCTCTCCGCCCGCGCCGAACGCCTGCCGCTGGAGCAGGCCACCGCGGAGATGTTGGATTACAACCGCCGCCATCCCGCCGCGTTGAAAACACTCGCCGGTATTCTGGGCTACAAGTCGGATGGCAGCGAGGCAGACGTGTGTTACCTGGCGACGGTTATCCCGATTTTGGCGTTGCGAGTCACTGGCGAGGGTGCGTCGCACCAGACAGGGCAGTAAAACGCCGCTAAACGGGAGAATCTATCGGCTAGAGATGTCCCGTTTAGGATGGTGCGACGCACTTTTCAACAAGTAAAGGAGAAAATCATGGAACTCGTACTTTTGATTGTTGCAATGGTTGTCGTTGGCCTGCTGGTTGGCTGGATTGCGGGCTTTATTTGGAAGGACAAGCATCCCATCGGTGTGCAGGGCGATTATGTCACCGCAGTGATTACGGCTGTGGTTGTTGGGTTGATAGCCTGGTTCGTCATCCCCGCGATGGGGTTTTCGCCAGGCATCCGGAATCTGGGTGTGACAATGGAACCGGCGCTGGGAGCACTGTTGGTGTTGTGGCTGGTGCGAGTGGCGAAAAGATGATCGCCGGGTCAGTTTATATTTTTTCTGTTTCAAATTTGGAAGTTCAATGCGTATCATGCAAACTCTGATCTTTTCTCCGGCAGTTTACAACCTGGCCGAAACAACCCGCTGTATTGAAGTTGCCAAGGCTTGCCGCGAGGCGTTTGATGTTTTGTTCATCAGCTATGGCGGCGAGTTTGAACATCTGATCACCAAAGCCGGGTTTGCCATTCAGCCCTTGGAACCGCAGATTACGCCGGAAAAGGCAGAACATATCTACAAGGTTGACCAAGGTGCCAAATTTGGCGATCTCTTTTCGGTTGCAGAAGTTGAGCAACAAGTGCGCAACGAAATTGCCCTGTTCGAAAAGGTAAAACCTGTTGCCGTGGTGACCGGGTTCAATATGAGTAACGGCATTTCCTGCCGGGTGGCGAAAGTTCCGCTGGTTTGGCTGACGCATTCGACCTGGATGTTGGCCTCCATGTTGGAAGCCCGGCTGGGAACCTGGCCGGATATGCTGGATTTTCCTCCGCTAAACTGGCTGCCAGATGCAACGCTCTTGTGGATAACGAAGAAATTTACTGCCCTTTCTGGCCTGATTTTGCGGCCCTATAACCAGGTAGCCCGGCACTATGGTCTCGCACCTTTTGCTGATATCGAACAAATTTGGACAGGTGATTACAACCTGCTGGCAGAGCCCGCCGAGGTTTGCGAGTTGGATCTGCCTCCCAGCTATCACTACATTCCGCCGTTGATTGGGCGACTGGATATACCCGTGCCGGATGAAATTTTGCAGTTGCCCAAAGATAAGCCGCTGGTTTATTTTGCGATGGGGAGTTCCGGCCAACCGCAAGTGATTGCCAAAATCGTCGAGAGCTTCAAAGACAAACCCTATCGGGTGATTGCTCCGGTTGCCAAACACCTGAAAGGCATGAACGTGCAGGTTCCGGAAAATGTCCTGGTCACAGACTGGCTCCCGGCACACAAAGTCAACCCCCTGGCCGATATTTCGGTGATTCATGGCGGTATTGGCACGGTGATGACTGCCTGTCTGGCAGGGAAGCCTGTGGTGGGCATATCCATGATGTTTGAACAGGAAGCCAATATTGACTGCCTGGTGCGCAAGGGCTTTGCCATCCGCATTCGCAAGAACCGCTTGACTCCGGAGAAACTTTGCCAAGCCATTGACGCGCTCCTTGCTGATACCGAAGCACAGCGTAAGGCGCAGGAATTTCAGCAGATCATGCTGCGCTGGGAAGATACCGCGTTGATAACTACCTTTTTTGTAAATACTTTTGGAAATGCCGGGTAAGGCTTTTCCGGGTTTGGTTCCGGCTTGTTTGGGTTGGGAAGTGGTAATGACAGAAAATATCATCGAAACACACGCGCTGACGCGCGACTTCAAAAAGACGCGGGCGGTGGATGGGTTGGAACTGTCCATCGAGCGTGGGGAGTTGTTTGGGCTGGTTGGGCCGGACGGGGCCGGGAAAACCACCTCGCTGCGGCTGCTGGCCGGGTTGCTGGATGTCAGCGCCGGCGAAGCGCGGGTTTTGGGTTTCGACCTGAAGGAGAAGTCCGAAGCCATTAAGCCGCATGTCGGCTATATGGCGCAGCAGTTCAGCCTGTATGGCGAACTGTCAGTGCTGGAAAACTTCCAGTTTTTTGCGGAATTGTTCGATGTCTCATCCAAAGATTTGGCGGAACGCACCGAACGTCTGCTGGAATTTGCCGGGCTGACGGAGTTCAAGAACCGGCGGGCGGCGAATCTCTCTGGCGGGATGCAGAAAAAATTGGCGTTGGCCTGTACGCTGGTTCACCAGCCGGAGATATTGCTGCTGGATGAACCCACCACCGGTGTTGACCCGGTCTCGCGACGGGAGTTTTGGAATATCCTGACCGAGCTGCACCTGGCAGGAACGACCATCCTTGTCAGCACGCCGTACATGGACGAGGCGGATCGCTGTTCACGAGTTGGGCTGATGTACGCGGGCAAACTCGTCGAGTGCGATACGCCGCAGAATATCCGTGGAAAACTCGAGGGCGAGATGATCGAAGTCCAGCCGTCAGACTGGCAAAAAGCCCTGGAAACGGTGAGCAGGCTGCGGGGCGTCCGGGAAGTCCAGACGTATGGCGAATCGCTCCATTTGCTGGTCGATTCCGGGGTCAAGCGAATGCCCGAAATCCAGACATCCCTGAAAAATGCCGGAATCGAGGTGCGCAGCATCCGCATTGCCCCGGCGCGGATGGAGGAAGCGTTCATCTCGCTCATCAGGAGGATGGAAGCATGAACCTGAGACACATTTGGGCGGTGACGCGCAAGGAGTTCAACCATATCGTGCGTGACCGGGCAACGCTGATTTTGGTGCTGTTCACGCCGACACTGGTGCTGCTGATTATGGCCTACGCGCTAACGGTGGACATCCAGCATGTGCCGGTGGCGGTGCTGGACTTCGATGGGACGCAAACTTCGCGGGCGTTTGTGCAGCAGATTACTTCCGGGCAGGATTTGGATTTGTACGCGACGGTGCGCAGTATGGACGATGTCAATGCGCTGCTGATGAGTGGCAAGATCAAGGCGGCGGTGGTGATTGCGCCGGGGTTCGCGCGCGATTTGCAGGCCCTGCGCGGGATGCCGCTGCAGGTGATTATCGATGGGACGGAGCCGGACAGCGGCAATTTTGCGGTGGAGCATATTTCGGCGCGGGCGCAGGCCTTTGTGGATGCGGCGCTGGCGAGCCAGTTGCAGGCAGCCGGCATCCCGTCAGATTCGCTCTCGGCGCTGGATGTGCGCGTGCAGACTTGGTTCAACCCGGATTTGAAGCCGCGCAATGATCTGATTCCGGGGCTGATTTCGATGGTGCTGGGCTTTCCGGCGCTTTCAGTAGCGCTGACGCTGGCGAGTGAGCGCGAACACGGCACGCTGGAGCAGTTGCTGGCGACGCCTATCCGGCGCGAGGAGTTGCTGCTGGGCAAGATTTTACCCTATATCATCGTCGGGCTGCTGAATGTGATCCTGATTCCGCTGCTGGCGATTGCCTGGTTCGGGATTTCGTTCAACGGGAATTTCGCCTTATTTTTTGGACTTTCGGCGATTTTCATGTTCGGAATACTGAGCATGGGCATGGTGGTGGGCGTGTTCATGCGCACCCAGGCAGCGGCGCTGGCGTTGTCGTTTTTGGTGATTTTCTTTCCGGGCTTTTTCCTGACGGGTATCTTTTTCCCGCTGGCCTCGATGCCGGAGGAGATGCGCATGGAGGCGATGTTCCTGCCGGGGACGCAATATGCCATCATCACGCGCGGGGTGTTCCTGCCCGGCGTGGGGCTGGATGTACTCTGGCCTTATGCGGTCATGATGGCAGCCTTGGGCGTGGCCTATACCGCGCTGGCGGCGCTGTTTTTCAAGAAAAAGTTGGAATGATGGTTGCATCGAATTGCGCTGGCGAAAATCTTTACCACAAAGACACCAAGTCACAAAGATTTTTTATTCCTTTCATGTCTTTGTGCCTTCGTAGTGAATCATTCGCGTAATTTGTCCAATTTGACGCTGACAAAGGAAAGACATGTTAAGACGAATCTGGTCTCTTGTAACGAAAGAATTCATCCATCTGCGCACGGACTGGTGGATGCCGGCCTTCATGTTAATCGGCGGGGCGATGGAGTTGCTGCTGGTGGCGTGGGCTACCTCCCGCCCGATCACCAACCTGCCGCTGATGGTGCTGGATTACAGCAAAAGCGCCCAAAGCCGCTCGTTGGTCATCGGCCTGGAGAACACCGGCACCTTCCGTACTGCTGATTATGCAGATGACATGTCGATGATTGAATCGGCATTGGAGCAGGGAAAGATCAACGCGGCGGTAATCATCCCGCCCGATTACGGTGACCAAATCTCCGCGCCGGATGGCAAGCCAACAGTGCTGGTGCTGCTCAACGGCGCCGAATCCACCCCGGCGCTGGCGGCGCTGCGCGCTGTTCAAGGATTGACGCAGGGCATTGACCAGCGAATCGTCATCCAGCGCCTGGGGCTGAGTCCCGGTCAATTTGCCGGGTTCGAGCCAAGCCTGCGAGTCTGGTTCAACGAGAACCTGTCCGAGGCGCTGTACACCACCCCGGCGGAACTGGGGATGATGCTGGAATTCACCGTTTTGTTGTTTGCGGCGCTGGCTTTTTCGCGCGAACGCGAACTTGGCACGCTCGAACAACTGCTGGTGATGCCCTTCTCGGCGTTGGAAATCATCATCGGCAAAGCCATCCCGGTCATTATTGTCGGCTTTGCGGACTTCCTGCTGATGCTCGGCATGATCCATTTCGCCTTCGATGTGCCGATTCGCGGCTCATTCCTGCTGCTGATGGTACTGGCCTTTGGCTATTTGCTGGTCGAACTGAGCAAGGGACTGGTCATCTCGGTCATCTCGCGCTCCCAGCACCAAGCTTTCTTGCTCGTCTTGCTGATCGGCATGGTCGATTTCATGTTCACCGGCTACGCCGCGCCCGTCGAAGGGATGCCGCAGGTTTTGCAGTGGTTCGCCCAACTCATCCCGGCCCATCACTGGCTCAACATCTTGCGCGGCATCCTGCTTAAAGGCGCCGGGCTGGAGGTACTCTGGCCCGAAGTCTTGGCGCTGGCTGTGCTGGGGCTGGTCATCGGCGGTTTCTCGTTGCGTTTTGTCCGCCGCGCACTCGATTAAAGCATTCACCACGAAGGACACAAAGTATCACAAAGTAATTTAAAGGTTTTCCTTCGTGTCTCTTTGTTGGTTAAAAGGCAATAGCGCATAACTTGCTAAGATTTTGAAAAAAGGGGTTCACATGGCAAACTTACTCTGGTGAAAAGGAGTGAGCCATGCGAACCCAAAGACAATTTTACCCGGAAGCGACATTGGTGTGTGCCT
>JAKLPV010000006.1 GCA_022013685.1 Anaerolineae bacterium | reverse complement strand
GAAGGTACAGCGGCGCAACCGTCTCATTGGTCACGATCAGCGCAGTCTTGGCGTGAGGCAGGCCGGCGTAGCTGTGTGGCGACCCAAGCAGGCCACCAGCAATGGCAATGTCGTAGCTCCGCTCACCCAAGTGGATTTCAACGGGGGATTGCGTCGCTGATCGTATAGTCTCGTGCATGGGGCCAGAGTGTAGAGCCTCCAGGAACAGGTAGAAAGGCAGCCCACAGACGACCCCACTTGCACTGCGACCTGATGTCAGGTCCTCTTGGTATCTTGCCCAGATGCTAAAACATCTTTCACTATGCCGGCCAGTTCCAGTTGCATCATGATCATATTGACAAGGGAAGACACGGAGGGCCGCCCTGTTTCGATCACATAGTGCGCAGTCTCCCTGTACAGCGGGTCCCGTTGCACAAACAGATCCCGAAGCCGCTGTAGTGGGTCTGCAACCTGAAGAAGGGGCCTGTTCCGGTCGTGCCGGAGACGTCGAAAGACTTCCTCAGGTGAAGATCTCAAATACACCACGTGACTGCGTTCGCGAAGACAAGTCCGATTCGCCGCGCGCAACACGGCGCCCCCACCGGTCGACAGCACGCAAGGCTCCCCCAGCGTCAATTCTTCGATCACAGCAGCCTCGAGATCACGAAAGCTGACTTCCCCTTCTCGATCAAAATATTCGCGAATCGAGCACCCGAGACGTTGCTCAATCACATGATCAGAGTCAAAAAAAGGAACCGAAAGCCGGCGAGACAATTGGCGACCAACGGTTGTCTTGCCAGACCCTGGCAACCCCACCAAGGAAATCAACAGCGGAAGATGCACAGGATGATCATCATTGCAATCGTATTTCAAAAGTTCATCTATCCGACTGCAACAAAGCTTAGAAAAAACAATTACTGCACCAACTGACTGAAAGCAACAAGCACATAAACCTACTGGACCGTTTCCTCGGGTTCTTCAACTGTAATCTCAATTTCAGTAGTGCGAGAATGATAATCAAGCACCAAAACAGGCACCGTTTCCATACAACCGCCCAGCGTAGTTATACGGAACTTCGGGTCTTTCCCGCTGACCTCGGTTCTATCCACTTGCAATCCACGTGGGAACGGGTTATGGACCCTATAGGGAGGTGTGCCTCCAACTATCGTGACAACGACTTGAGC
This sequence comes from Anaerolineae bacterium, assembly GCA_022013685.1. Taxonomy (GTDB): domain Bacteria; phylum Chloroflexota; class Anaerolineae; order Anaerolineales; family Villigracilaceae; genus UBA8950. The sequence goes on along the minus strand of JAKLPV010000006.1, from coordinate 2,647 downwards.
GCCACCCCCACAACCCAGGGAAGCGACCTTCCATTCATCGGGATTGGTAAAAAACTCTTCCGTATCGCCCGCTACGTCTCCACCGCCACCACAGGCAACAACTGCAATCGACAAAATTGAAATTGTCACAACTCGAGAAAATAAACTGAATTTTTTCATGATCAATCTCTATAAGACTACCGAGATACGCCTCGATCACCAATCGTGCGCGGCGTGATAAAAATCAACAACTCCGACTTGTTTGCCGTCTTATTTTTGTTTTTGAACAAATTTCCCACTACTGGAAGATCACCAAACAAAGGAACTTTGGTAACATCCTCGGTCTCATTTTGCTCAAAAATACCGCCAATCACAACCGTGCCACCATTCTCAATCAGCACTTGGGTCTGAACATGTTTTGTATTGATTGCGATACCGGCTGCCGTGGTTTCTCCGCGGCTATCTTTATTGATATCGACATCAAGAATAATACTACCCTCTGGTGTGATTTGTGGAGTCACTTCCAGCTTGAGGTTGGCCTTTCGGAACGCCACCGCAGTTGCACCACTGGATGTTGCCGTTTGATAAGGAAATTCCGTGCCTTGCTCAATCAATGCTTTTACTTGGTCGGCCGTCACTACCCGCGGACTTGAAACAATTTTTCCTCGTCCATCTGCCTCCAAAGCAGAAATCTCCAAATTCAGAAAACGGTTAGCTGCTGAACTGAACAAAGAAAGTGCAAAAGCTGCCGGAGCGAAACCACCAGCACCAGATGAGGGTAAATTAACGAAACTTGTATTGATCGTATCGAGCACATTTTCAGACTCAACCGTCGTACTAGACACAGCGTTATAGCTGCCTCCAATAGCAACACGATTCTGTCCACCCGCTGCATACCCTGCATCGCCCCCTCGAACGCCTCGCAAATCGCTGCCACCGAGTCGCACACCCAGTGAGCGTCCAAAACGGTCATCGGCCTCCACAATACGCGCTTCAATCAAAACCTGCCGGATTGGAATATCCAGCTTGCTGATCAATTGCTGCACCTGTTCGAGTTTCGAAGGTACATCGGTTACAAAAAGCTGATTGGTTCGCGGCTCCGCGATTGCACTCCCACGCCCAGAAAGTATGCGAGCACCCGCGCCGCTGGCCCCTGCGCTACCAGAGGCCGCCAGCTGTGCAGCCACATCACTTGCTTTTGCATAGTTCATCTGAAAGCTCTGCGTACGCAGTGTCTCCAAGCTCTCAATGGATGCTTTTGCTTCGAGCTCTTGCTTCTCACGAGCTGCAATCTCATCCTGAGGCGCAATCCAGAGGACATTCCCACTCTTCCGCATCCCAAGGCCCTTGGCCTGAAGAATGATGTCCAAGGCTTGATCCCAAGGGACATCCTTCAAACGCAGCGTGACGGCCCCACTTACTGAATCTGAAGTGACAATATTGAAGTTAGTGAAATCAGCGATAACCTGCAGCAGCGACCTGACTTCAATATTTTGGAAATTGAGTGACAATTTCTCACCGTTATAGCCTGGTCCCTGAGTAAGCTTGGATTCGTCAACTTTCTGCTCGCGAACCTCAAGCACAAACTGATTGTCACTCTGGTATGCCGAGTGCTCCCAGTTGCCCTTGGGCGTAACCACCATGCGAACACGGTCGCCCACCTGACTCGTAACCACGCTTTGGACAGGAGTTCCAAAATCGGTCACATCCAGCTTGCGGTTCAATCCTTCTGGCAACGAAGTTCGCAAGAAATCTACAACCAGATCCTTGCCTTGCTGGCGGATGTCGACACCGACCTGGTTGCTCGCAAGATCAACCACCACCCGCCCTGAATTTCCTACGCCTCTTCGAAAATCAATGTCTTTGAGTGCAACCGAGTGATCAGTCTGAACTTGGGCAAACACTGCAGGACCGCTTGGGGAAGGTGCCCCTGCAGCTTCCGTCCGATCAAGAACCAGCAACAACGACTTCCCATCCAGCTTGGCTTGATATGCAGCAGGTTGCTTCAAGTTGATCACTACCCGCGTCCGGTCTCCCGCCTGAACCACGTTGGCCGATCGCAAATTCCCTTGATTCAACTCCACGGTACTTCTGCCCATGGCATTCACCACACCCGGGAAATCCAACGCAATCCGAGCAGGCGACTGGATCGTGAATCCGGTTGGCAGTGCAGTCAAAGCCTCAGTCGTGTCTATACGTACGACCTCAACACCGGCCTGCATGCCACCAGTCAAAGACTGGATGGCATTTTGCGCATGGGCCAAAAACGAAGCCATGGCCATGGCCATGAACAGTGACAGCTTGCGCAGACTCCGCTCTTTTGACTCAGAGATGGTCACGCTATAAGATTTTGTCATTTGGAAACTTCCTCTTGTAACTGCAATGCCGCTGGACGCTCAATCCACTCACCCGCTGCATCCTGCACAATTTCGCGCAGGTTGATTTCGTTTTCGGTAATTTTCAATACCCGTCCATAGTTCTGACCCAGGTAACTGCCCTGGGTCACTTGGTAAAGGAGTTGATCTACTTTCACCAAGGCAACGAGCTGTCCAGCACGATTCAGACTGCCAACCATCGACATAGTATCCAGCGGAAAAGCTTCCAACGGCTGTTTCCGACGACTCATCTCTGCATCGATCAAAGCGGAATTCCCTGCGGGTAGCGCCTG
>JAKLPV010000101.1 GCA_022013685.1 Anaerolineae bacterium | reverse complement strand
GGGCACGGTACAGGCGCGAAGTGCGGTTGGAAATACCTCCGCCGCCGAACATGTTCAGGTTCGAAGGGCCGGCCAGCAGGCTGTCGAGCACAGCCAGGGCATGGAAATCAGGGTGCGCGCCGGGGACATAAGGATAAGCGGCCTGCAAATAGGTCGTCTCGCCCGGCCCGCTGACTTCGAGGCGCATTTCCGCGCTGCGAAGCGGTTCGGGACGATCCAGGCGCGGCGGCGGCGGCCCGGCAGGGATGGGGCTGTAGAGTTCAGTCAGGCGCGCCAGCATTTCGTCCGTCTCAAAGTCCCCGGCCAGGGCCAAGACGGCGTTGTTGGGGATGTAATACGATTGGTAGTGCTGGCGCAAGTCGGCGGCGCCAATGGTGTGCAGGTCGGCGGTATCGCCAATCACTTCGTGATGGTACGGGTGGACGCGAAAACAGGCCGCCTGGATGGCTTCGCCCAGCCGAAAGAGCGGTTCGTTCTCATTGCCTTCGCGCTCGGCCAGAATAACCGTGCGCTCCGATTCGATTTCAGCCGGGTCGAAGGCGCTGTTGAGCATCCGGTCGGCTTCCAGGCGCAAGGCCAGGTCGATCCGGGCGGCGGGCATGGTCTCGTAGTAGGTGGTCCAATCGAGGAAGGTGAAGGCGTTCCACATGCCGCCCTCGCGCGAAATGGCTTTGTCGAGCATCGAGGCCGGGAACTGCGGCGTGCCCTTGAATTGCATGTGCTCGACCCAATGCGAAATGCCTGTCCGGCCGGTGGGTTCGTCCTTCGAGCCGACCCGGTACCACAGCCACTGGCTAATGAGCGGGGCGGTGTGAATCTCTTTTAATAAAATTTTCAAACCATTATCGAGCAATACCTGGGTCACTTTGCTCATTGATACTCCTAAATGGTTAGTGTCATTGCAAGAAGCTTCCACTTCCCGCAATGACACCGCTTAATTTTCAGATCGAGATGAAGGCCACGATACAATTTTTGATATTTTATTCAATATGGAAAAATATCTTGCAAAACCACGGGGCCGATTTGCACAATCCTATTTCTTGTGAGTCTGGAAGGTCATCCAGCATTTTATAATACGGCCCAACAACTCCTTGCAGGCCGACAAAAGGCTCGTGCAGTTCAGTCTCAGCCATCGGGATATCGACCGGCACCTGCAAAACGATCGGGATGGTGGTATTGACCGGAACGCTAATATTAAGCGCGATCGGCAGGTTGGTCCCGGCCGGCAGGATGATATTGGTTGGGGCGCTGAGAATGTTCAAGCCGCCGGTGTTAAGGGTAACGCGCGCGCCATCAATCCGCGTATCTTCGGTCAGTTGGACGATGGTGTTGGTCTGTACCGGCAGGGTAAACTGGACCGGCACATCAGCCTGGACCTGGATGGTGGTGCGGATGTGGGCCTCATCCATCAGGACGAAGTTGTTGTACAGGCCGCCCAGCAAATCATCGCCGACCAGGGCTTTAAGGGTGAAGAGTTCACGCACCAGCACCAACAGGACGATGACCAGGATCAGGTTGACAACCATCGAAAGGACGCTGGCAACCGTCCAAAAAGTTGGCAGGAAGGGGCGTTTCGCAGTTTGCCCGGCAGGCTGGGCGGCGGTCGATTCTGTTACAGCTTGAGCGCTATGGCTGGCGGCAGGGCTGGCCGGGGTCACAGTGACAGGGGCGGGGTTGGGCATGGCAGTGTTGGCCGAGGTGGCCGGCTGACTCAAGGTTACCCGCGAAGGCTGCGGGGCAGATTGAACGGATGGCCGCTGCGCCGGGGGAGTCTCTCTCGCCGGCACCTGTCCTGTGGACACCTGCCCTGTGGGCGTTTGCCCTGTGGGCGGGGTCTCAAACTTTGCCGGTTGGACGGTGGCAATTGGCTTGCTCTTCTTTGGGAAGAGCAGGGCTTTGATCCAGGCCAGATTATCGGTCTTGGGGCGGTTCGCTTTGCCCATATTGTTGCTCCTGAAAGGGTGGTGACTGATCTTAAAATCGCTATCAAATTCAATGATTAGTTTAGCATAAGATGAAAAAAAGCGTGTAACAAAACAGTTTTGTAATTATCAAGGAGCCAAAACCGGCAAAGAAGAGCGCAATCTCAGGTCATCCAGGCCGGGCTAACGACATATATCGAGAATTGTTGCCTATATCGTCCACTTTGTGGCAATTTTAAACAAATCAAATATAATAATGACTACAGGTTGGGTTATGATGAATCTGACCCAGGATAAATTCGCCAAAAAAGGAGAATGCGCTTGAGCGAGAGCTATTATGTTGCCGTGGTGGGAGCAGGCCCGGCTGGAATGTTTGCCGCGCGTGAGCTGGCGCGCGCGGGCGCCCAGGTCGCAATTTTCAATCGCGATATCAAGCCGGGCGGCCTGGCTGAATACGGCATTTACCCCGACAAGCATGCCATGAAACATGGCTTGCGTACCCAATTCCAACAAATTCTCGACACCCCCGGCATCAAGTATTATGGCAATATCACGATTGGCGCACAGGCAGATTTGAGCCTGGACGATTTACGCGCCTGCGGTTTTCAGGCCATCCTGGTCACAGCCGGCGCACAGGGCACCAAATGGCTTGATTTGCCCGGAGAAACCCTGACCGGCGTCTACCACGCCAAAGACCTGGTCTTTCACTACAACCAACTGCCGCCGTTCAGCCAGAAAAAATTCGTTTTTGGCAAAAAAGCGGCGGTCGTCGGGGCGGGGAATGTCATGCTCGATATCGCCCGCTTCCTGATGCAAAAAGCCAAGGTCGAGGAAGTGGTCGCCATCGTGCGGCGCGGCCCGGCGGAGGTTAAATTCGACAAAAAAGAAATGGAATACATCATTTCGCAGCTCGATCAGCGCGCGCTGGATGAAGAGATCGAGCGGGTCGCGCCGCAGATGAGGGCCATCGGGCAAGACCCGCAGGAAGCCAAAAACAATATCCTTGAAGCCCTGCCCAAAGCCTATCCCCCGGTTTCGCTGGCTCACTTCCGCTTCGAGTTCCTGGCCTCGCCGACCGGGATGCGCAGCGACGGCAGCGGGGCGGTCAGCAGTATCGACCTGGAAGACAACGCCCTGCTGCTCAAGGATGGCGAAGTCAAAGCGCGCGGAACCGGCAAAAGCCGCACCATGGCTTTCGACTCGGTCATTTTTGCCATCGGCGACAAGGTGGATGACACCTTCGGGCTGCCGGTGCAGGGCACCGAGTTTGCCAAAAATCCCGCGCCGCGCTTCCCGGTGGATGGAATTTCTTACGAAGCCTACGACCCGGAGGCTAAATCGGTCATCCCGGATATTTTTGTGGCCGGATGGAGCCGCCAGGCCAGTACCGGGCTGGTGGGCTACGCCCGCAAGGACGGCACCAACGGCTCGAAGGCGCTGGTCCAGTACCTGCAAACCCTGCAACCAATCCAGGTCGAAAGCAACCTGCTCGAGGCGCGGCTGAAACAGTTGGGCAAGCCGCTGGTGACGCGCAACGACATCCGCAACCTGCATGTCATCGAGCAATACGAGGCTCACAAACGCGGGGCCGAGTCGTTCAAGTTCAACAGTAACGAGGAAATGCTCGAAGCGATCATGTCGGTCGGTTGATTTAGATTTAACGCAAAGACGCCAAGTCGCAAAGAATAAAAACTTTGCAGCTTGGCGTCTTTATGTTAAAAAAATCGCCTAAATCTCGACCCCCAGCCAGATGCGGATGAAGTAGCCGATGATAAAACTGAACAGAGCTACGCTCAGGCTCAGCCCGGCCATTTCAATAAAACGGCGCTTGAAACTCTCGCCTTTGGCGACCGAGATGTAGTAATTGAAAACGGCAATGATAATGACCCCAGTTGTCAGCGAAATCACCAGACACAGGATGTAATTATCCAGCAGCAGATAAGGCAAAATCAGTAACGCAACCGTGATGATATAAGCAATCCCGGTGTAGACCGCCGCGAGCACGGGGTGTTTGTCGGTCTTCTCTGAACGGGTCGAGAGATATTCTGAAGCGGCCATCGAGAGCGAGGCGGCGATGCCGGTGATCAGCCCCGAGAGGGCGATCAACTCCACGTTTTGCAGGGCCAGCGTCAGCCCGGCCAGCGCCCCGGTCAGCTCCACCAGGGCATCATTTAGGCCGAGCACGACCGAACCGGCGTAGCGCAGGCGCTCTTCATCCAGCATTTCGAGTAGTTTTTCTTCGTGTTCTTCCTCATCCTCGTGAATTTTGATCGCTTCGGGGATGATCTTGGCGATCTCAGCGTAATTAACCTGGGCGCCCTCCTCGCCCTGCTCCATCAGCTTGACCCCAAAAGTAAAGCCGAACAGGCGCGCCACAATCACATAGAACCAGACCAGCAGCCACTTCGGGCTGGCATCCTGCTTGGTGAACTTCTTCCACTCGTTGTAATGGCGCAGCTCGTCTGCTGCAATTTGTTCCAGAATGCGGCGATTCTCTTCCTTTGGCAGGCTGGCGGCAATCCGGGTGTAAATGTTGTACTCGGTGATCTCGTTGCGCTGGGCGGCCAAGAGCCGCAGGCGTAGTTCTTCGTTGATTTCCATCGTTTTTCTCCTATGATTTGATTTTTCCAACCCCAGCACAAATTATACTTCTGTATGGCTGAGAGAAACCCTCAGAATCGTTCCTCCTGACACCCCGAAAAGGGGACGATTATCAGTAGACAGGCCGGGCGCGGAAAGGGATAATGATCTTGTCGAATAGCACCTTTCAACCCCAGGAGAATCTCTCATGACTTTGTCTGAAAACGTTGCAGAGCGCGCCGTGTTGGCGCAGTACGACTACCAGTTGCGGCCGGTCGAGCGCGGTTACGCCGGGCGCACGCTCTACATCAACCTGAGCGAGAACAGCATCCGCGAAAAACCGGTCAGCCAGCAGATGAAAGACCTTTTCACCGGCGGGCGCGGCTTTGCGCTCAAACTGCTCTGGGATGCGGTAACGCCCCAGACCAAATGGAATGATCCGCAAAATGAGCTGGTCATCGCCAACGGGCCGATCTGCGGCATCACCGCCTACCCCGGCAGCGGCAAATCCACCATTGTGACTCTTTCCCCGCTGACGGAAAACGTGATCGACTCGAACGTCGGCGGTTATTTTGCGCCTTTTCTCAAATTCTCGGGCTTTGACGCGCTCGAGATCCAGGGCAAGGCCGAAGATGACGTGATCATCTACATCGACGGTGACAGCGGCCACGTGACCGTCGCGCGCAACTCGCTCGAAAACGTGGACGCGCACGAGATCAGCAACGTCCTGACCGAGCGCTTTGGCGGCGACGAAAAAGGCAAACGCGGGATCGCCGTTTTGGCATCCGGCCAGGCTGCCGAACACACCCGCATCGCGCTGATCAGCTCGAGCTGGTACGATGTCCGTCGCAAGGAAGCCCGCCTGAAACAGGCCGGCCGCGGCGGCCCCGGACGCGTATTCCGCGATAAAAAAATCAAGGCCATCGTGGTGCGCTACACCGACATGGGCGGCGACAAGAACGGCGTGGCCGACATGCCGCTCATCCGCAAGGCCGGGCAGCGCATCAACAAGGAAATCGCTGATTTCGATGACAAGCAGAACCAGATGCGCAAGGTTGGCACGGCCAACATCGTCGAGATCATGGATCACTTCGACCTGCTGCCGGTGCACAACTTCCGCTACGGCTCGCACCCCGACACCCACAACATCGACTCTAAAGTCTGGAAGGAAGCCTTCACCCAGGGCCTGCCCGATGGCTGCTGGCTGGGCTGCACCATGTCGTGCTCACACGGCGTTGACCAGTTCCCGCTCAAAACCGGACCTTATGCCGGTCAGTGTGTGCTCGTCGATGGCCCCGAGTATGAAAACGCCGCCGGGCTGGGTTCGAACATCGGCAACTTTGACGCCCAAAAAGTCCTTGAGCTCAACTTCTACTGTGATACTTATGGTGTGGACAGCATCTCGTTTGCCAACTGCGTGGCTTTCGCCATGGAGTGCTACGAGGAAGGCATCCTGAACAAAGAAATCACCGGCGGGCTGGAACTCAACTTCGGCAACGGCGCCGCCGCGCTGGAATTGATCCACCAAATGGCGCGCGGAGAAGGCTTCGGCGTGACGGTCGGCCAGGGCGTGCGTTATATGAAAGAACTCTTCGTGCGCGAGTATGGCGCCGACCCGAAATTCATCCACGATATCGGGATGGAAATCAAGGGCATGGAAATCTCGGAATACCTGACCAAGGAATCGCTGGCCCAGCAGGGCGGCTTTGGCCTGGCGACCAAAGGCCCGCAGCACGACGAAGCCTGGCTGATCTTCATGGACCAGGTCCACAACCTGCTGCCGACCTTCAAAGACAAGGCCGAGGCCCTGCATTACTTCCCGATGTGGCGCACCTGGTTCAGCCTGCACGGTCTTTGTAAATTACCTTGGAACGACATCTCGCCCGAGAACAACAAGCAAACGAAAGAACCGGCCAAGGTTGAGGAACACGTCGAGAACTACACCTGGATCCACCAGGGCGTGACCGGCATCCCGACCACGACCGAGACGCTGCTGGCCCAGTCTGAGCGGGTCTACAACTTCCAAAAAGTTTTCTCGATGCGCATGGGCCGCGTCGGACGGGTGCACGATTATCCGCCCTACCGCGCCATGGGGCCGGTCACCAAAGTCGAGTACGAATCGCGCCAGGAGCGCTACGATGAGCAGCTCACACGCCTGGTCGGGATCGACCCAAGCGGCATGTCCAGCGAAGAAAAGATGAAAGCCCTGCGCGAATACCGCGAAAACCAGTACGAGCAACTGATGGACGCCGTTTATACCCGCCGCGGCTGGGACAAGAACAGCGTCCCGACCCCCGAAAAGCTCAAAGCCCTCGGCATGGATCTGCCAGAACTGCTCGAAGTGGTCGAATGGGCCAAGAAGCAATGAACAAGCCCTGAGCGGAGCATAGCGAAGTCGAAGGGCAGTAACCAGTGACCAGTAATCAGTGACAAAACAAAATCGCCGTGAGCCAGGCTCACGGCGATTTTGTTAAAACTCGATCTCCATCCCGTCGTGACCGATCTCGGTAACCGGGAAAATTTTTCTCGCGGCGGGCAGGTCATCGGCCACATCCCAGCCCATCGGGTTGAAGTGGATCAGGCACAGGCGTTTGACCCCGGCCCGGGCGGCCACTTGCGCCACAGCCGAGGTGGAACTGTGATTGATCGTTTGGCACAGCTGCGCTTTTTCGTCGGTCAGGTTGCAATCGTGCAGCAGCAGGTCAACCCCGGCGATCTGGTCGATGTAAGTTGCCTGCGGGCTGGCAATGGTATCGGTGATATAGGCCAGCGAGTGGCCGGGCCACTCCAACCGGAATCCGACTTCCTCGCGGGCCGGGTCAAAGGCAAAATAACGGAGAGTCCCGCCGCCCGGCAAGGCTTCAACAGACTCGAGAATACGCCAATCGAGCGGCCAAGGGTATTGATCCTTGAGATTGGCCAACATCCGCTCAGTCACATGGATGCGCGTGCTGTTCAGGAGTTGGTTGGCCTGCCTGGAATGATCCTCGATAAAGGAAATATCCACCGGGCGGTCTGTTGCATCATTCGCCAGTTTTTTGAAATAGCTGCCAAAAAGATAATGCAGGCCGGTCGTATGGTCGCCGTGGGTATGGCTCAGGTAAACATCCAGCGCCCTGGCCTGCTGCATATAGTTGTGGATGCGGTACAGACCGGTGCCGCCGTCGAGCAGGATATTGTATTCTGGTAAAAAATAACAGGCGGTCTGGGCCTGTTCTGTCGGCACAAACCCGCCGCTGCCGAGCATGACCAGTTTCATAAAAACTCCTTTATGGGACAAATACAACAGTTTTATTGTACAAGCAAATGGTCCTGTGAATTTGAATTCACAGGACCATTTGCGGGTTGTCATGCCCGTTTAACCGGGATTCATATTGGTATAGATCCCAATTGCATTGCCGGTCGGGTCCTTGAACACACCAAACCAGCCGGTATTGGGAATCTCGGTTTTGGGATAGACAATCGTCCCGCCCAACGCTTCGGCCAGCTTCAGGTCGGCATCGATATCATCGCTGTTGACGTAAACCAGCACGTCGCCGGGTTTTACCTCTTCCGAAAGCGAGGTGAAACCGCCGCCGGAGCCGTCTCCGGCATCCCACATGGTGTAATCCAGCTCGGCGTCATGCTGGATATCCCAGCCGAATAATTGGTTGTAAAATTCCCCGGCTTTGGCGTTATCGCTGGCGGGGATCTCGATATGGACAATATTACGCTTGGTCATGGCTTTCTCCTGTTGGGTTTGGGTAAAATAATCGGGCAAGTTATGCTCCAATTATAGAATTAATGTTCTAGTATTTCAAGCGCCAGATATGGTGAATATTCCCAACCCCGCCCAGATATGGGATAGGAAATATGGCTGCCAGCTTACCGTTTTGTTGTCGATCCGTAATAAAGAATTTGGCGTTTCTTATGGTATCATGTCGCCATTACAAAGGATGAGACAATGGAAGACCGCATTACAATTATCGAAGGCCCCACCCCAATTTTTGAACCCGTCCAGGATGGCTGGGCGCTTGGATTAAATGAGACAAGTTCCTTTTCATTCACCGCGCTGACGCGCCTGCGCACCTTTAACGGCCCGGCGCTGGTCGAACGCTGCTACCGCCGCTGGAACCAGAAACAGCCCATCAACCTGCACTACCGCAATGATGTTGGCCTGGAAGAGACCGCGCCAATCCTGGCTGCCCGGTCTGTTGCCACCGAAGATGGACAGGTGCTCCTGCTCTGGATCCACGTCGAGCGCGACGATATGCAGCTCGAAATTAACGCCGACGATGCGGACGATGACGAACTCGATCTGCTGGACTGAACATCGCCAACCAACGGCCCATTCGGGATTCGTGTCTGACCAGGCGCGAATCCCGAATTTCAAATAAAGGCAAAACACCATTTCTATTCTGCGCTCCGACCTGACCAACGGTCTCCTGACCCTGACCACTGACCGGCCCAAAGCAAATGCCTTCAACCTGGCATTGATCGCCGAACTGCAAAACGCCTTCAAGCACGCCGCCAGGGATTCGCAAACCCGCGTTATCATCCTGACCGGCGCCGGGCGAGTCTTCGGCGCGGGGCAGGATATAGAAGAAATTCTGGCGGGCGGCGAAAATCTCTCGTATCTGAAACATCTGCGCGAAACGTATAATCCGCTCGTTTTGCAGATGCGTCAGATCGAGAAGCCGGTCATCGCGGCGATCAACGGCCCGTGCGCCGGGGCTTCGCTGGGGGTCGCGCTGGCCTGCGATCTGCGCTTTGCCGCCGATACAGCCCGTTTCGTGGTCGGGTTCAATGGGATCGGGCTGGTTCCCGACTCCGGGGTTTCGCTGCTGCTGCCGGCGCTGATCGGGCTGGGGCGGGCAACCGAGTTCACCTTCAGCAACCAACCCATCAGCGCAAACAAAGCCCTCGAATGGGGGCTGGTCAACCGGGTCTATAAGCTGGAAGACCTGCACAAAGAGACAACCGCTTTTGCCGCAGAACTATCCAAAGGTCCAATCGGCGCATTTGGCCTGAGCAAGCGCCTGTACAACAAAGCCATCCTGCCCAATCTGGCAGAAGTGCTGGAATATGAAGGGCAGACCCAGGAAATTGCCGGCAAAAGCCCGGAACATAAAGAAGGCGTGGAAGCTTTTATCGAAAAGCGGCAGGCAAAGTTCTAAAAAGCCAACCAATTGAGCCGGAAACGCCAAGAAAACATAAAAAACTTGGCGTTTTTTGTTTTCCCGGCATCTTGGCGGTGGAATTGTGAAAAAATTTAAGGAAATCTATGCCCTACGAACCCGTCATCGGCCTTGAAGTTCACATCGAAATGCAGACGCAATCCAAAATGTTTTGCGCCTGCCCGGTGGTTGATTCTGTTTCCGCCCCGCCCAACACCGCCGTTTGCCCGGTTTGCGCCGGGCACCCCGGCACCTTGCCGGTGGTCAATGAAAAAGCGGTCGAATATGCCCTGCGGGTGGCGTTGGCCCTGGAATGCACCGTCAACCCGGTCAGCATTTTTGCGCGCAAAAATTATTTCTACCCCGACATCCCCAAGGGTTACCAGATTTCGCAATACGAGCAGCCGCTGGCCGAGTACGGACGGATCTGCCTGCAAACGTCGCAGGGTGAGAAGATCATCCGCATTCGGCGCGCGCACCTGGAGGAAGATACCGGGAAATTAACGCATGTCGAAGCTGAAGTAGGGGCGATTCATTCGGCTGGTAAAGAAGCCCTGTCAACCCAGACGGGTCGCCCCTACTCATTGGTCGATTTGAACCGGGCCGGGGTTCCGCTGCTGGAGATCGTGACCGAAGCAGATTTCCGCTCGGCCGAGGAAGTGCGCGTCTACGCGATGGCCTTGCGGGCGCTGGTGCGGGCGCTGGGCGTCAACTCTGGCGACATGGAAAAGGGCGTGATGCGCATCGAGCCGAATATTTCGATCCGGCCTATCGGACAGGAAGCCTTTGGCACCAAGGTTGAGATCAAGAACCTGAACTCGTTCCGTGCCTTGGAACGCGGCGTGGCCTATGAAATCAAACGCCACGAGCAGGTGTTAAGCAGCGGCGGAGCCATTGCGCAGGAAACCGTCGGATGGGACGATGCGGCGCAGGCGACTTATAGTCAGCGCTCGAAAGAGGATGCCCACGACTACCGCTACTTCCCCGAACCGGACCTGCCCCCGCTGCGCGTCAGCGCGGAGTGGGTCGAGCGGGTCAAGGCCGATTTGCCGGAACTGCCGATCGCGCGCGCCAAGCGCTACCAGCGTGATTTCAGCCTGAGTGCTGCCGAAGCCACCTTCCTGGCGGAGGAAGCCGCCCTGGGCGAGTATTTCGAACGGGTAACGGAAGCCGGCCCGATCGCGGCGCGCTCCGCTTTTGCCTGGGTAACAGGAGAACTGCTGGGGCTGGTCAATATCTCCAATGGCGGGTTCGAGTCGATCAAAATCCTTCCCCAGGATCTGGCCGCCCTATTGATGATGGTGACGGAGGGCAAAATCAACCAGGCGACCGCCAAGACCGTGCTGGCCGAGATGTTTGCCAGCGGGCGAAAAGCGGCTGAGATCGTCGAAGCCGGGGGGTTGGTCCAGGTTTCGGATGGCGACCTGATCGCACAGCTGGTGGCCGAAACCCTGGCCGAAAACCCGGGCGAGGTGGCCAGTTACCGGGCCGGAAAGCTGACGGTGGCGAACTTCTTGTTCGGGCAGGTGATGCGCAAGGCGGGCGGCAAGGCCAACCCGCAGGTGGTGCGGGCTGTGCTAGAAAAGCAACTCGTGCTTTAAGAAAGTTGAGCGATGGAAAAAGAAGAGAAACAGCGTACGGTATTATTGTTTTTGCTTTGCGTCCCTGTTTTTATTGCTGTCGGCTATTTTGCGAATAAAGCATACGATGCGCGGGGATATGATTTTGCCGCCTATTGGCAGGCAGCCTATATGGTTCTCGATGGCAAAGATGTATATAACGCTGACCAGTGGATTTCTGTAAGAACCGAACAACAAACAGCGTTGCATTCTGAAGTAACTTTTCAATACCCGCTGCCGCTTGCTGTTCTGATGTCGCCGCTTGGGATACTGCCCGTTGGAGATGCTTATACTGTTTGGTTATTATTTGGGCAAATTGCCATCCTGGTGTCAATTTTGTTGTTATTCAAGTTACAAGCTATCCGATTACCTTTCTTTGAAATCGTTGTGATTGCCGTGCTTTTCTTATTTCGGCCAATGTATACCGTTATCTTGAGCGGGCAAATCCTGGCTGTTTTATTATTCTTTGCAACAATTGCAATGTTTTCTTTTTATCGTGAGCGCTGGTTTATGGGAGGCTTGCTTGTTTCTTTTTTGAGTCTTAAGCCATCAATCGGTTTGCCAATCTTACTCATTTTGGGGTTATGGCTGCTGGCGCGCAAATCATGGAAAGCCATACTCGGTGTTATAACGGGATGTTTCAGCCTGTTTTTAGCTGGGGCGATCTATAATCCTTTTTGGGTATTCGATTACCTGGCTGCGGGTCAACACCTGCTTACAAGATATGTTGGAATGCACTCAACCCTGTGGGGAATTGCAACTCTATTATTCCAAGAACACTTTCTGGCTTTTCTTTTTGCAGGCATTAGCATTGGGTTTGTTTTGCTGACCATGATTCGCTTGTTCTTTTATAACAAACTCGAAAACCCCTTTGCCGTTATGGCAGCGGTCTTGGCGGGAGGTTTGTTGGTTGCGCCTTATTCATGGTCTTATGACCAGATACTATTATTGGTTCCGCTTTTTTTTATAATTAATGAAATTAGCAAGCTTCATGGATACTGGGTTGGTTTTATTTTCCTTCTTGGAGTAATTGTTTTTGCCGCATCGTTAGCGCTCATGGCGTACAGCTTGCAGCACGATGTTTGGAGTGTGCTTGTAACTATTCTCTTATGGGGTTTAAGTGTGTATTTTGCTGAAAAACAACAAAGTCTAACAAAAATTTCTACATCACGAGAAAAAATGGAATTTGTCTGACATATCACAGCCAAACACGTGACGAGTCTCATATTGACTCGGCCTTCAAACTCAGGTAACCTTAGAGAGCATGAGCGAAGGTGATTAATCACATGATTTGCGTCTGCCACATACCACATCAATAAAGCGGGCCTCCGATCCGGTGGCCCGCTTATATTTTTTTATCATATTCACTACCCGTTACAGGAGATGAAATATGTCCGGTCAAATCAATGCCTTTGAAATGGCGCAAAAACAGTTTGACGGTGTCGCCAAACAGTTGAACCTGGACCCACAGATTTCGGAAGCCCTGCGCTGGCCGATGCGTGAGTTTTCGTTCCGCATTCCGGTGCGCATGGATGATGGTTCCTTGCGCGTCTTCCAGGGGTTCCGCGTTCAGCACAACGATGCGCGCGGCCCCAACAAAGGCGGTATTCGCTTCCACCCGTCGGAAACATTCGACACCGTGCGCGCCCTGGCCACCTGGATGACCTGGAAATGCGCTGTTGCAGACATTCCGCTGGGCGGCGGCAAGGGCGGCGTGATCGTCGATTCTGCCTCGCTTTCGACCGTTGAAAAAGAACGTCTGTGCCGCGGCTGGGTGCAGAATATGTGGCGAAACATCGGCCCGCGCCAGGATGTTCCGGCCCCGGATGTTGGCACCACCCCCCAGATGATGGGCTGGATGATGGACGAATACTCCAAGCTGGTCGGCCAGTACACACCGGGCGTTTTCACCGGCAAACCGCTGGGCGGCGGCGGCTCTGAAGGCCGCACCGAAGCGACCGGTTACGGTGTGATCTACACCGTGCGCGAAGCGATGAAGCACCTCGGCATGGATTCGACTAAATCGGTCGCGGCCCTGCAGGGTTTTGGCAACGTTTCGCAGTATGCGGCGATCGGTTTCGTTGAAATGCTGGGCGGCAAAGTGGCCTGCGTTTCGTGCTGGGACCGCCACGACCGCGTTTCTTACACCTACAGCCACAAAAATGGCATCGATCCGCGTTTCCTGCTCTCGATCACCGACCAGTATGGCACCATCGACAAAGCCAAAGCCACCACAGCCGGTTACATCGTTGAAGATGGCGACGCCTGGATCACCAAGGAAGCCGATGTGCTGATCCCCGCTGCGCTCGAAGGCCAGGTCAACGCAGACAGCGTCAAGAAGATTCACAGCCGCATCAAGATCGTGGCAGAAGGCGCCAACGGTCCGACCACCCCTGAAGCGGACGATTTCTTCAAGGCCAACAAGATATTCAACATCCCCGATTTCCTGTGCAATGCTGGCGGCGTGACAACCTCCTACTTTGAACAGGTTCAAAACGACATGAACTTCTACTGGAGCAAGCAGGAAGTGCTCGAGAAGTTGGATGCCAAGATGACCTCTGCCTTCCACGGCGTGCTCGATATGAGCGCCAAAGAAGGCGTCTACATGCGCGATGCAGCCTACATGGTTGCCATCGACCGCGTGGTCAAGGCCATGCAGTTGCGCGGCTGGGTCTAAAACCAGTTTTGAAATACGAAGACCGCCACGAAAATGTGGCGGTCTTTTTGTTTAAAGCGTTGGCAGGTTTTTATCGAGTTGCAAAATCATCCGCTGTTCCATTCACCGCAGATCCACAATTTGGGGGCAAATTTTTTACCACCATCTCAACTGCTTCGCCTGCCGTTCCTTCGCCAATAATTTCTTGGGAATTTGGCATAGAAACACTGTATCTACCATTCCCTTGCGGCTCGATAACTGGACAATCATGCGTAAAGGGATAGCCTGTAGTCCGACTAAAACATAAACGATTTAAACTTGTGTAGGGAAATAACTTCCTTAACTCTGGCTTTTTCATTGCCTCTTTAATAACCGGAATGGGTGAGTATTTTCTGTTTCCATGAAACAAATAATAGAAATACCATCTGATAAAGCCTAGTTTTTGGAACAGGCTGTCCGAAAAGAGAAAGGAAGATAATTGCTTGCGAGTTCTGATTTTGAAAGGATTCTCATTGGCATACCATGTTTCGAGAAGCCCTTTCCACTTAAATTCAACATACAAACCTGCATCATGTGCTATTCCACCTCCGGTGGGAGAAAAGAACGTGAAAAGTTTGGACATTCTTTCTATTGACGGTTTTTTTACTATCCAAGCGTGAATAGCAAGTGCGCTATCTGGCAGGTTTTCTGATGAACCACATCCAAACATTACCCCTTGTGACCAAAAATCGGTCAAAAATAATCGCTGTCCACTGCCCAACTCAGTTTGAGAAAAGCGTGATCCTTCTTCAACACGAACATAAGGCATAAACTTATTAACTGGCGATTCGTCTGCAACAAGATGACTTCCAATATCTGAAAGACTCCTTGAAAGTGCTGCATTAATACTGCCCGCTTCAACAATGTCGGGATAGAACGTAGCGTCAACTTCTTTTAGCACTTCAACTAACGGCATAATGATTTGATAAACAGTGAACTGACTATATTTTCTGCATCAACTCGATGCGATTCCCGAACGGGTCAAAAATATGGGCGCGGTAATAACCATCCAACGGGGGCTGGTTATCATCCACCAGGTAACCAGATTCTCGAACACGCGCCACGAGTGCGGCCAGGTCATCTGTCAGCAGGGCCGGGTGTGCTTTTTTGAGCGGATGAAAATCCGGTTCTATCCCCAGGTGCAGACGTACGCTTCCCTGCTCGAACCATGCCCCGCCTCGCCCGGCCAGCTCGGCAGGTTTGGGCACTTCGACAAATCCCAAAATACCTGCATAAAAAGCGCGAGCGGCGTCTTCCGCCTGGGGCGGAATGGAAAGCTGGATGTGGTCGAGGGCATAAATAGCCATGGCTAATCTTCCGCTGCGCGGGCAACTTCTTCCGGGTAAAAGACAACTTCCTCGCGGCCGGTCAATTTTTCATCGACCTTGCGCACGATCAAATTCAAATGCCCGGCATGGGCGACATAATCCAGGTCATCGGCCGGGACGGTCAGCACCGGGCAAAGGGTGAAGTTGGCGATCCAGTTCTCGTACAGGCCGTTCAGGCTTTCGAGATAGCTGGCGCTGATCGTAAGCTCATAGTCCCGTCCGCGCCGGGCAATGCGCTGCAGCAGAGTCGGCACCGAGGCGCGCAGATAAATCACCAGGTCGGGTGGGGGCAGAAAATCCATCGCCGTCTGGTACAGTTCACGGTAGGTCTGGTAATCGCGCGGCGTGATATGCCCCTGTAAATACAGATTATGGGCGAAAATCTCGGCGTCCTCGTAGACGCTGCGATCCTGGATGACCGAAGTCGGGTGGGACGAAATCGCATGGTGTGAACGCAGGCGATGGGTCAGAAAGAAGATCTGCGAGTGAAAAGCCCACGAGGCCATATCAGCGTAAAAATCCGCCAGATAGGGGTTTTCGGCGACCGGCTCGTAAAATGGCTGCCAACCCAGGCGCGCGCACAACCCGTTGACCAGGGTCGATTTTCCCACGCCGATATTCCCGGCGACGGCTACAAATTTTTTCATTACTCTCCCTTTGGCAATCCCCCGGCCAGTTCCAGGTCTATGATTTGCTTGAAGACATCGTAAGGCTGCGCGCCAACGACAGCGATTCCATTTATAAAAAACGTCGGCGTCGAACGGATGCCAAATTCGGCAGCAAACTGCAAATCGGCATCCACTTCGCCCGCATAACGGCCCGACCTGAGGCATTCCATCAGGGATACCGCATCCAGACCCAGGTCGAGAGCATATTGTTCATAAGCCTGCTCGCCAAAATCATACTTATAGCTGAACAGGGCATTGTGATATTCCCAAAATGCTCCCTGCTCGTTGGCACAGTTGGCAGCCTGGGCGGCAGGAGCAGCCTGCGGGTGAATATTGCTGAGCGGAAAATCTCGAAAAACAAAGCGGATTTTGCCTTCATACTCTTGCATCAGGCGTTCAAAAGCATCGTCGTGCCATTGTTTGCAATACGGGCACTGGTAATCACTAAAAGCCACCAGCGTGATGGGCGCATCATCCGGGCCAAGCGCCGGGTCGCCGTCGAGCGGCACATCATAACGGGTCAGGTTTTCTGAAACCTGGATTGGCTCGCCTGCGCTTTCCTGCGCAGCAAAGGTATTCCCAACTCCCCACATGTACCAGCCGGTCAGCAGTCCTGCCCCAAAGAGGGACAAGCCCAACAAAACCAATAAGACAGTATTGGGCCATCGCGGCAGTTGCGGCCGTCTGCGCCGCGCGGGTGGCGGCGTTTCAACATTTTGGGTTGGTTCAAGTTCGCTCATGGCGGCATTATACCTTGCAAAGTATCATTGCAAAATGCTATCATGGACACGAAAGGATAAGAGATGAACCTGAGATTTTTCCTGCCCCTCCTGCTGGCAATGCTGGCGTGCAGCGTCCCCGGATTGGCCCCGCGCCCGACCGTTGAGCCGCTGATTTTCCCGACCCCCATACGCGAAACGGTTACGCCGATCAATACGCTCGATCCGTTCGCCCCCACCCTCGATCTGGGTACCGCTGATGCAGCCTTCAGCACGCCGACACTAAGTGTGGCCACCGCCACCCTGGCCGCCGACCCCTTGACCGAAATCAAAGTCAGCACCGACCAGATCTACTACGGCGGCGACTGCTCGCCCAAGGATGTGACCTTCGATGTCACCGTCAGCCAGCCCGAGAAAGTTTACAGCGTACTGCTATTTGTGCGCCTGCGCAACCAGAAAAGCGGAGCGCAGAGCGTCTGGAACACCGGCCTGGCGATGCACCCATCGGGCGGCGGGCGCTACGACTACAAATTACGGGCGGTCAACATCCCATCCTACAAAGAGTATGACCCGGCCTGGCTGCAATATCAGTTCGTGCTGACCAACACCCAGGGAGATGTCATCGGCCGCACGCAGATTTTCCTGGACCGGATCAAATTCCAGCGCGTTTGTCCGTAAAACTTACGGGCAATAAGCGCGTATATCCCTGTAACTTACGGAGGTAGAAAATGACTGAAAAAACGAAATCTGTCCCCTGGTATCTATGGCCGTTCTGGGCCATCTGGACCCTGGTCACCACCATCCTTGAAATGACCGGGCGCTTCGTCGCCATCCTGATCGGTTTGCTGTTGATTTTGGTTGGCGTCATCGTCAGCCTGACGGTGATCGGCGCCATCATCGGCATTCCACTGGCGATTGTCGGATTACTGCTGGTCATCCGCGGGATCTTCTAGCAGTCGTAGGGGCGTCCCCGCGGGGACGCCCCTACGATTTAACGGGCAAAGATTTTTTGACGCAGCGCAATCAGCGGCTTTTTGATGGGGACCAAACGCAGCAGCAATAAAATCAGCACCACCGCGCCATAGACCAACGGCTGGATAATATCACCGCTCAGGGTGGATAAATCCCCTTTTTTGGCCATAAAGAAATGGATTATCACCAGCGGGGAGATCACGTAGACCAGACGGTGCAGGCGTTTCCAGTTTCTGCCGAGGCGCTTCATCCAGTAATTGAACGAGGTCACTGCCAGCGGTAACAACATCAGGAAGGCCAGCGCGCCGATGATGATGAAAGATTTGGTGCCAACATCGCGCCAGACCGCGGCCAGGTCCAGGCCATAATCCAGAATGAAAAATGTCGAAACATGCAGCGCCGCATAGAGAAAAGCGTAATTGCCGAGCGCTTTGCGGCGCTGGGTCAGCTCCTTCCAACCGAAAACAGAAGCAATCGGGGTGCAGCCCAGCGAGAGAATCAGGAAAGTGATTGCATTCAGTCCGGTGCGCTGCTCGATGGCCTGGATCGGGTTGGCGGTCAA
Source organism: Anaerolineae bacterium (assembly GCA_022013685.1). Lineage (GTDB taxonomy): Bacteria > Chloroflexota > Anaerolineae > Anaerolineales > Villigracilaceae > UBA8950. Next base: position 4,782 of record JAKLPV010000101.1, on the reverse strand, counting down.
ATTATTATTGAAAAAATCAAAAAGCAGCAGGGCCAGCGGCAGCCAGCCGCCGAAATGAACAAGGATTTGGAGCGGAGTAAAACGAGGTTTTTTCATTCTAATAATTCTTCGCCAAATCCATGCCATCGTACAGGCTGGCAACCTGTTCTTCGTAGCCGTTGAACATACGCGAGGCGCGCCGGGAAAGCTCGCCGATGCGACGCTCGGTGGCCTGGCTCCAGCGCGGATGATCGACGCGCGGGTTGACGTTGGCGTAGAAACCATACTCGTTCGAGGCAATATCATTCCACAGGGTGGCGGGCTGTTCGGCGACCAACTCGATCTTGACAACGGCCTTGATCGATTTGAAGCCATACTTCCACGGTACAACCAGCCGAATGCCGCCACCGCTTTGGGGCAGGAGTTCGCCGCCATACAGCCCAGTTGCCAGGATGGTCAGATCGTGCATGGCTTCATCGAGGCGCAGGCCTTCCTGGTAGGGCCAGGGATATCCGGGCTGTCTCAGACCAGGCATTTCATCGGGTTTGAAAACAGTTTCAAATCGAACATATTTTGCATCGCTGGTCGGCTCAACCAGGCTGAGCAGCTTTGAGAGCGGAAAACCCATCCACGGGATGACCATGCTCCAGGCTTCGACACAGCGCAAGCGGTAGATGCGCTCCTCGGGCGGGAAGGATTTGATCAGGTCTTCGACGCCGAACTTGCGCGGATTTTTGACGAGGCCGCTGACTTCCACATCCCAGGGCGAGGTTTTGAAATCCTTTGAAAGGCGGGCAACGCCTTCCTTGTCGGTGGTGAATTCGTAATAGTTGTTGTAGTTGGTAATGTCTTTGAAAGAATTGACCGGGTCGCCCAATTCGTCGGTTTTTGCGCTTGTCGCCGGGTCAGCCGCAGAAATCTGGGTTGCCTCGGGCAGGTCGGGGGCGCAGGCCGCCAGCGCCATGCTTCCGGCCAGCACGCCGGCCGCTTTGATAAAGTCGCGGCGCGACAAGTAAACATGTTTGGGGGTAATTTCAGAGGACGGGATTTTTGGAATCATACACTTGCTCCTGAATATGGAAAGAATACCAAACCAGTCTAAATTTTGCGTTAGAAACGCAAAAAACTTAGGGTTTGTTAAGTAAAGCCTGGATAGCCTGTTGGGTCTCGCCGTAGCGGCCCTCGCCAATGTGAACATAGCGCAGGATGCCTTGTTTATCGATCAAATAAAGCGTGGGCCAGTAGCGGTTGTTGTATGCGCGCCAGTTAACGCCATCGTTATCTTGCAAAACCGCATACGGGATTTCCAACTCAACAACAGCTTGCTTGAGATTGTCCAGGTCTTCTTCGAAGGCAAACTCGGGGTAATGGTTGCCGATCACAACCAGGCCATCATCCGCATATTCTGTGTGCCATTCCCTCAACGAGGGAATCACGTTGCGGCAGTTAATTCAGCCAAAGGTCCACATATCAAGCAGGATGACCTTGCCGCGCAGATCGGCCAGTTTCAACGGAGATTCGACGTTCAGCCAGGTCTCGCCGGTCAGCTCTGGGGCGGGGCCGAGGTCCGGGTACGCGGCGGCAGGCTGGGGGGAGTCCGCTCCCGGCCCGGAGGCGGGTTCAGATCCCTTGGGCAGGGCCGCGCACGAGACGAGGAAAAAGCCAGCCAGCAGAACATTCCAAAGCGATTTCATAAAAAAATTCTCCCAAGCAGTGTTGGGAGAAGAATAACAAAAAGAGATTACGAAAGTCTTACGTGGAGATTAAGCTTTGGGAACAGTGAAGCTGAAGGCCGCGCCCAGGCCGGGCTGGCTGTGGACGCTGATGCCCCCGCCGTGGGCTTCGACGACGCCTTTGGCAATCGCCAGACCCAGGCCCGCGCCGCCGGTGCTGCGGTTGCGGGATCTGTCGCCGCGATAGAAGCGCTCGAAAACGTGCGGCAGGTCTTCGGGCGGGATACCTTCGCCACTGTCCTGCACGGTGACACGGACCAGGCCGTTTTCACGTTCGGCGCGCACACTGACCAGGCCGCCGGGCAGGGTATGGCGCAAGGCATTGCTGACCAAGTTGTTGAGCACGCGCCCCATGCGCTGGACGTCCATTTCAAGCGGGTCGATGCCGGGGGCAGCAGAACCTTCGAGGCGGATGCCGCGCTGGGCGGCCAGGCCGCTGAAACTTTCGAGAGTGTCAGAGAGCAAATCGCTGAGCGAGGCCGGTTCGCAATGCAAGAGCAGACCACCCGCGTCGAGCTGCGAAACCTGGAACAGGTCATCGATCAGGGAAGCCAATACGTCGACCTGCTTTTTGGCCTGGTTCAGATACTGTCGGGATGTCTCAGGATCGCTGACCACGCCGTCTGCGAGGGCTTCGACCAGCAAGCGGATGCTGGCGAGGGGCGTGCGCAGGTCGTGCCCGGCCCAGGCAACCAGATCGCGGCGCAGATGGTCAAGTTCTTTTTGTTTTTCGGCAGCCTGCTGGAGTTGACCCGCCATTTGATTGAAGGATTGGGCCAGGGCGGCGATCTCGTCTGAGCCGCTAATCGGGGCTCGCGCCGAAAAATCACCCGTTTCGAGGGTCTGGGTGGCGTTTTCGAGTCGGGCAAGCCGTTCGGTCAGGGTACTGGCGAAAAACCCGCCCAGAATAATGGCGATTCCGCTGGCGAAGACGAGCAGGATGGTTGCAAGCTGTAAATCATGCTCGCTGGCAAACATCAGCCGGGCGGTCACCCAAACATTGAGAAAGGTCAGGCCACTGGCAAGAATGTAAGTACCAACCAGCGCCCAGCGCACGGAGGGGGCGCGTTCCAGCCAGCCAAAACGGTAGGCGGCAAACCCGGCCACGATCGAAATAAGCGCGGTTACCGAAAGGAACTGCGCCATGTGTTCCAAATCGCTCATCGGCGGGCGCATCAGCCAGTAGAACAAGGCCAGCGAGGCGGCCAGGGTAAGCAGGATGCCGAGCAAGTAGCGGAGAGGAAGGGAGATTTTCATGGCTCAAATTTATATCCCACGCCCCAGACGGTCAGCAGGTGGCGGGGAGCGGATGGGTCGGATTCGATTTTTTCACGCAAGCGGCGAACATGCACCGTGACCGTGCCGGGGTCGATGTAGTCGGCACCACCCCAGACGCGTTCGAGCAGATGGTCGCGACTAAAGACCTGGCGCGGATGGCAGGCAAGTAAATACAACATATCGAATTCTTTAACAGTCAGTTCCACCGGCACACCGTTGGTTTGTACCTCGCGAGAGGCCGGGTCGATCGACAGGTTCGCAAAAACGATGGCCTGTTCACCCTCGGCGGCCTTGCCCGTGCCGCCAGCGCGGCGCAAGACGGCGCGCACCCGGCTGACCAGTTCCTGCGGGCTGAAAGGTTTGACCACGTAATCGTCTGCGCCCATCTCCAGCCCGGCGATGCGATCCATTTCTTCGCGACGCGAGGTAACCATGATCACAGGCACATCGCTGCGCTCACGCAGCCAGCGGGTCAGGGAATAACCGTCCATGCCGGGCAGCATCAAATCGAGGATGACCAGGTCGGGAATGCGCTTTTCGAGCAGTTCCAGGGCAACCTGGCCATCAGGGATGGAAGTGACAACGTACCCGGCGCGGCGCAGATAAAGGGACACAACTTCGGCAATACTGGGTTCGTCTTCGATAACGTAAATGGTGTTTTCAGGCATGGGGAATTCCAGGAAAGAAGAAAGAAACTTGGTTGATTAACAATAATCATACCCCACAGCAACGGCTTACGCGGGCTTGTTCAGAATTTCGTAATCTTTTGGCAGGGTTTTCGTAAGATTGGCCGGCTATCATGCAATTATTCAACCACAAGGAGAAAAAAAATGCGTAAACAATTGATCTTTACTTTATTAGCACTCAGCCTGATCCTGGCAGCCTGCGCCCCGGCGACACCTGCCATGGAAGAAAAGCCTGCTGATGCCATGATGGAGAAACCTACCGACGCCATGATGGAAAAGCCCACTGACGCCATGATGGAGAAACCCACCGACGCCATGATGGAAAAACACACGGAGACGCCCGAAGCCATGAGCGGCGAAGACAGTATGATGGCAGCCCCGGCCTGGTTCGGCGTGCAGTTGACCAATGTCCGCAGTGGCGAAACCTTCAGCATCAACGATTTCAAGGGCAAAGTGGTGCTGGTTGAAACCCTGGCAATGTGGTGCCCCAACTGCAAGAAACAGCAGATGCAGGTTCAGGCGCTCCACGATTTGATTGGCGACAACCCCGACTTTGTCAGCATCGGCCTGGATATCGACCCGAACGAAAATGCAGATGACCTGAAAACCTATACCGACAGCAATGGTTTCGACTGGGTCTATGCCGTTGCTCCTGCCGAAGTCTCAAGTGAATTGAGCAATCTTTACGGCGCACAGTTTATCAACCCGCCTTCCACGCCGATGTTCATCATCGATCGCAAAGGCGAAGTCCACCTGCTGCCGTTCGGCATCAAGAGCGCTGAAGAATTAATGGAAGCCCTCGAACCGTTCCTGAAAGATGGGATGTAAGATTCGACCAAGGACGGAGGACGGATGGCAAAAGATCGGTACAGCCCGGTTGAAACCTCCGTCCTTGGTCTTTCGTCATCGGTCAAAACACTATGGAAGCCATTCTGACCTCCCTCTCGATCGGCCTGTTGGCCACCACCAGCCCATGCGTTTTTCCGCTTTACCCCGGATTCCTGGCCTACATCAGCGGCGGACAGGAAAAGACCGGGCGTATTGGGCGCTATTTTCTCGGCTTCTTCGTCCTGGCCGGGGTGCTGCTGATGATGCTGGCGCTCGGC
>JAKLPV010000100.1 GCA_022013685.1 Anaerolineae bacterium | reverse complement strand
ATTTGCCATACATCACCGGGTTCAAATAGGATCAGGTTTTTTGGGTTTAAGCTATACCCATTAAATCACTATTGAACTTACCAATCTCAGTTTCAAAACACAACACTCGAGTTATTTAAAACCATGTTGTCGGCTTTGATCTTCTTTATGCCTTGGGAAAATTACTCCCCAAATTGCACATCGACACTCATCCCGGCGCGCAGGCCTTCGGGATAAGGTTTTTCGAGGCGGAGGGTGGTCTTGTAAACCACATCCCCGCCCAGGGTGGAGGCGACCGGCGATATGTTGATCACTTCGCCGCTGATGGTTTGTCCGAGGGCATCGACCCGGACGCTGACCGGTTGGCCGGCTGCAACCTTGACGACATCCTTTTCGCTCAGGTCGCTGGTCTCAACCTGCAACTCGCTGACGTTGCTGATGAAAACCACCGGCAGACCGGGCTGGGCGTACTCGCCGGTATTGAGTTCAATGCTGACGATCTCCCCATCGATCGGGGCCAGCAGGCGCGAGGCGGTCAGGCGTTCCTGGGCCAGGGCCAGGGCATTTTGGGCGGCTTCGAGCGCAGCCAGTTGGGCTCCGCTGGCTTCAGGCGGAAGTTCCTGCCCCTGGAGCGCCAGCAAATACCATTGGGCTTCGCGGGCGGCGGCCTGGGCAGTTTCAAAGTTGGCCTGCGTGATGGCGGCGTCGATTTCGGTGGGCTTGCCAGTCAGCCAGTTGTATTCGGCCAGCAGGTTATTGAGATGCAGTTGGGCATTGGTCATGGCGTAGAGCGCCGTGGCTTTGCGGTTGTCGCCATCGGGCAGGCGCGAGACGGGTTTGTAGGCATCCTGGGCGCGCGCGAGGGCCTGTTCGGCCAGGTCGATCTCGGCTTGCAGGTTGTCGATGCGGGTTTCAGATGCGCGGGCATAGCCCAAGCCAGTCACCTTTTCCTGGGCGTCTTCGAGGGCTTTGTTGGCGTTGGCCTGGGCCAGTTGGGCGGCAGCCAGGGCCGTGGGGGAGGTCATTTCTTTCAGGTTGCGCTCGGCCTGGGCCAGCTCGATCTGCAGGGCGGTGTTTTCCAACTCGACCAGCAGATCGCCCGCTTTGACGGTTTTGCCAACAGCGATGTGGATTTGGCTGATGCGTCCGGCCATGCCGAAGGCCAGGGCGGCCTCTTCGGAGGGGGTCACAAAGCCCGAGGCGACGACTCCGCCCAATGAGGGCGAGGCAGGCGCGGGGGAGTCTGCACCGGAGTCAAGCACCACGGTTGCGATCGGCGCAGGTGTAGAACCAACCCCGGAGCAGGCAGAAAGCCCGAGAATTAATAAAAGAGAGAGAAGCAGTTTAGTTTTCATCGATTTATTTCTGCGGGAGATCATCCCGCGTTACGTTATACGATCAATCCGTCGCGCAGGGTGATGGTTCGCCGGGCGTATTTGATGACGCGCGGGTCGTGGGTGGCGAAAACAAAGGTGACGCCGGTTTCTTTGTTCAGGCGGGTCATGATTTCCATGACCTGCTCCCCGTTGACGGTGTCGAGATTGGCGGTCGGTTCATCGGCCAGGATCAGGGCGGGCTTGGTGGCCAGGGCGCGGGCGATGGCCACGCGCTGCTGCTGGCCGCCGCTCATCTGGTCGGGACGGTTGTTGGCGCGGGCTTTGAGATCGACAGCTTCGAGCAGCTCTTCAACGCGGGCCCTGCGCTCGGCGGGAGTGTGACCGTTGAGCAGCAGCGGCATTTCGATGTTTTCATAGGCGGTCAGGGTCGGGATGAGCGCAAAGAACTGGAAAATGAAGCCGATGTGGCCTTTGCGCATATCGGCGCGTTGATTGCGGTTGAGGCGGGTGACATCGTGCCCGTTGACCCAGACTGAGCCGCTGGTGGGCTGGTCGAGGCAGCCGATCATTTGCAATAGGGTGGTCTTGCCAGAGCCGCTCGGGCCGACCAGGGCGGCAAATTCGCCATTTTCGATGATCAGGCTGACCCCGCCGAGAGCTTTGGTTTCAACTTCGCCGATCTTGTAGATACGGGTAACGTTTTCGATTTTTGTGACTTCCATGAGATTTCTCCTTAATAAGCCCTGAGCGGAGCCGCCTGTTTCTGGCGGCGCAGTCGAAGGGCAAATCGTCCTTCGACTACATTCCTCGCTGTCGCTCGTCGTTCCGCTCAGGACATCGTTTATTATTTTTCAGCCCGCAGGGCTTCGACAGGTTCCATGCGCGAGGCCAGCCGGGCCGGATAGTATGACGCGAGCAGGGTGACGATGAAGGCGGTGATGGTCAGGTTGATCGTGTCTTCAAGGGTCAGGTAGGGGTAGAGCCGGTCGCCCATGATCATGCCGCTGACACCGATATCGCCAAAGTAGATGCCGACCTGCCCAAAATAGGCAGTCAGCAGCCAACCGACCAGCAGGCCGAAGGCAATCCCACCCAGAGCCAGCAGGCTGGCTTCAGCCAGGAACAGGGCAATCACCTGATGGCCTTTCATGCCAAGCGCGGTCAGGATGCCGATCTCGCGGGTGCGCTCGAAGACAGCCATCAACATGGTGTTGATGATAACGGTTACCGTTACGCCAAGGATGATCAGGTTTAGAAACGTGATGTAAGCGCCGGCAAAGTCATTCACCAACACGAGAAGCTCGTTCATCTCAGCCCAGGTCAGCACCTTGAAATTTTCGCCAGTAATGGCTGCGGCAACAGCCTCGGCTTGTTCGCGGTCATCAAGCATGATGAAGATGAAGCTGGCATGGTCGCCTGCGCCAGAAAAAGCCTGTGTTTTGGCGAGCGGCAGCAGGACAATGCCTTTATCGTAGGTGCTCGAACCGGTACTGAAGATGCCGCGCACGGTGAAGGGCTGCTCATCTACGTTGCCTTCGGCGGTATTGACCAGCAGGTTGAGTGAGTCGCCAACCTTCAACTGGAGCGCCTCGGCCAGCGGTGCGCCGATTATGATTCCGTCGCGGTCATCTGCGGTGATGAACGTGCCTTGCAGCAGTCCATCACGATAAGGAGCATTGGCTTCAGAAGCCGGATCGACGCCCATGATCTGGACCCCGGTCGATTCGTCGCTCACCGAGACAATCCCGCTGGCCATCAGGCGCGGGGTGGCAAATTTAACCTGTTCGAGTGTTGAAATCTGGGCAGCCACTTGTTCGGGTTTCTCGATCAGATATTCCCAGGCCACGCTCAGTTTTTCGGGTTCGTAGGTCGCTGCGCGCACCTGGACATGTCCGCTGTTAAGTTTGAGCGTGTCTTCCATCGAACTGCGCATTTCACCTTTGAAAAAGGCAGCCATAAAGAGCAGCAAAGCCAGCGAAACGGAGAGTGCCAGGGCCGAAAGGGCCGAGCGGCGACGGTGGCGGCCAAGATTGCGAAAAGCCATTTTGAAGAGATTCATCATCGTAAGTGCCTCCTATACATGATGGAGAGCGGCGGCCGGTTCGCGGCTGGAGGCGTCTCGGGCAGGCAGAAAAGCAGCGATGGTGGCGATAATCATCACGGTCAATCCATGCTGCAAAACCTTCATCGGAACCATCTGCGAATAGATGCGCCCGCTAATCAGGGCGGTGTATTCGGTCAGGTCTGCAAAGCCGCCATAGTCGATGCCATAGTAAGCCAGCGCGCCATTAATGAGCGTGCCCAGGACAGCGCCAACCACAGCCCCCATCACGCCGATCAGCGTGCCTTCGAGCAGGAACAGGATCATAATTCCGCCAGGTTTCATGCCGAGTGCGCCCATGACACCGATTTCGCGGGTGCGTTCGAAAACGGCCATCATCTGCGAATTCAGGATGCCAATTGCAACAACGGAAAGCATGATGATGCCGAAAACGCCCATTGTCGAGGTTTTCATATCCATGGTCTGTTTCAATTCGGGGAAGGAATTGATCCAGGTATCAACCTCGTAACCTGACAGATTGGTATTGATGTGATTGACCACGCCATTTTCCTGTCCAATCTGCTCGAGAGAGACAACCACCTCGGTCACCTGTCCATCCAGCCCAAAGAGTTGCTGGGCCTCGAGCAGGGACATGTAGATGGTGGTTTTTTCCACGCTGGGTACGCCGACATCGTAAATACCGACAACCGTCATGGTGCGTTGGCGATTCTGCTCATGGGTGGCGCGGGCGACCATGGTGATGCGATCGTCAACCGTGATGCCCATGGCGGTGGCAAGTCCTTGCCCGATGACAATCAGGTCGCCATCATCCGGGTTCAGGTAGCGCCCAACCGTAATATTCTGTGCTACCGGGCTGACCAGCAGTTCCTTGTCCGTTTCGACACCGATGACTGAAACAGAAAAGGCCCCTTCGCGGTTGGTGACAATGCCGCCGGTATTGATCCGTTTGGCTGCGGCAACGACATCTGCGTGGCCTTCGGCAACACGAATAAGCGCATCCGGGTCAGCCAGGGCTATCAGCGGCTTGCGCCCAATCTTCTCGTTATATCCCGGAGCATGTACCTGGATATTGCCCCCCAGAAGCTGGATTGCGTTGCCATAGATGGCTTGCTCGAATCCGCCGATCAGACCATCGTAGAGTACCAGTAAGGACATCATCACCCCCATGGCGAGGGCGATAATGAGTGTCCTTCGGCGTTGCCGCCAGACGTTGCGCCAGGCCAGGCGCAGATAAAGTTGCATAATTTGGCTCCTTTCTCGCAAACAGGAGTTTGATTTTCTCCGCGAGTGCCTAAATAGTAAACAAATTACTATTTTTTGTCAAGGTGTTTTTTGTCCCTGACTTTTGTTATGAAAAACGCAGTCGACAGGTTTTCCCTGTCGACTGCGCGGGTACTGTGGTTGCGGTTCAACTACTTGATCGCCGGCACCATTGCTACAGCGCTGTATTCGATTTCACGCTCGTGCTTGAACTGCTGGGTATACAGGCGGTAGTAGTGCCCGCGTTTACGCAGGAGTTCGGCGTGAGTGCCCATCTCGGCGATCTTCCCGGCCTCGATGACCACGATCCGGTCGGCGCGTTTGATGGTTGATAAACGGTGCGCGATGACGAACGAGGTGCGGCCTTGCATCAGCGCGTCCATCCCTTTTTGGATGAGGGCCTCGGTCAGCGTATCGACGCTGGAAGTGGCTTCGTCCATGATGAACAGTTCCGGGCGGGCGAGAACGGCGCGACCCAGGCTGATGAGCTGCTTCTGTCCAACGGAGAGCAGGTTGCCGCCCTCGCCGACGTTCTCATCGTAGCCCTTGGGCAGGGTCAGGATGAAATCGTGCGCCCCGGCCACTTTGGCCGCTTCTTCAACATCAACATCGGATGCCTCCAGCCGCCCGTAGCGGATGTTCTCGCGCACCGTTCCGCTGAACAAGTGCGGCGTCTGGAGCACGATCCCGATCCGGCTGTGGATGCTTTGCAGGGTGTAATCGGTGTAATCATGCCCATTAATGCGGATCTGGCCTTCGGTCGGCTCGTAGAAACGGCACAGCAGGTTGACGATGGTCGATTTGCCGCCCCCGGTCGGGCCGACCAGCGCGATCGTCTCGCCGGGTTTCACCTTGAGCGTGAAATCGGTCAGCACCGGTTTGCGGTCTTCATAGTAGAAGTGGACGTGGTCGAATTCGATCTCGCCCAGGAGCGTGGCGGCGCTGATTGATTCGAGCTTGTTGTGGACTTCGGGCGGGGTATCGACCAGTTTGAAGATCCGCTCCGCCGAGGCGACCGAGTGCTGCATTTCGGCGTAGACGCGCGCCAGATCCTGGATCGGCCACATCATGAAGGTCAAGTACGAGACGAAAGCGTGGATACCGCCGACGGTCAGCAGCCCGATCCCGGACTGGATCCCACCATACCAGACGATTGCGCCCAGCGCCACCGCCGAGGTGATCTGAACCACCGGCAGGAACAAAGCCGACAGCCAGGCTGCGCGGTACGAGGCGCGGTACATATTGCCAGTCAAAACCTGGAACTCACGGGTGTTCTCGTCTTCACGCCCAAGGGCCTTGACCACGCGCACACCCTGGATATTCTCGTTGTAAGCGCCGGTAATCTTGGAGTTGGCGCGGCGCGAGTTGCGAAACTCGACCAGGATGCGCTTGCGGAACTGGACGGCAATCACCATCAGGATCGGCAGGATGACCATCACGATCAGCGCCAGTTGCCAGTTAATGATCAGCATGAAGACAACCGAGGTGATGATATTTGTGGCTGCCCAGGTGCTGTCGAGCAGGCCCCAGGTCATCAGGTCGGCCACGCGGCCGGTGTCAGATGTGACGCGCGCCATCAATCGCCCTACTGCGTTTTGCGAGTAGTACGAGAGCGAGAGTTCCTGCAAGTGATTGAACAACATCCTGCGCAGGTCATACTGGATGCGCTCACCCAGCACGCCGGCCAGGTAAATGAACAGGAACACCAGGCCTGATTGCACGATCTGGAATACGCCATACAGCACGGCCAGATCCCAGATGGCCTGGCGGTCACCGAGGGCGATACCCTTGTCGATGATGTTCTTGTTGATATAGGTGAATGCGCCATCCAACGCGGATGTGAACAGGATTGCCAGGAAGAACCCGACCACATATTTCCAGTGCGGTCGCAGCAACCCAATGATCCGATTCAGGATCGGGCCAGTCAATGGACTGGTGTACTCTTCTTCTTCAAGTTCGATAATTTCGTCAGACATTCTTCCTCCGAAGGATGAAGGATGGGGGATGAAGGATGAAAATCATTCCCGTACCTTATCGCTGTTTCGCGGTTTTTGTGATTGGTCAATACGATTTTTTATCTTCACTACGATTGAGACAAAAACCGCAGTCAGTTCATCGGTTTCTTTGATAAGTGATTCGAGTTTTTCAGGCTGGACAATACCAGACTCAACCAGTAATTCAAGCCAGTAACCTGTTTCGTCAAGTTCTTGCAGGCCGCCTTCCATCTTGTTGATGAAATCGGCGTCAGATTTCGCCCGGTGGGCTTCGCGATAATGAGCCCCAACCGATGTTCCAGAGCGCAGAACCTGCTTGCCAAGCACTTGCGCTTCAGTTGTTTTTGACAAACTGCCATAGAGTCGGATAATTCGTAGCGCAAACGCTTTTGTCCGCGCTTTTAAGTCCTGCTCTTTTTGGATGGTTTTTTCTTCATCCTTCATAATTCATCCTTATTCATCCTTTATCCTTTACGCAGCAGTGATTTCCTGCTGGAGTTCCTCGTCCACCCGGGTCTGGATGTCATAGATCTTGCGATAAATGCCATCCTGGTCAACGAGTTCGTCATGCTTGCCAGCCTGGACGATTGCGCCCTTGTCGAGCACCAGGATCAAGTCGGATTTCATCACCGATTGGATGCGGTGGGCGATAATGAAAGTGGTTCGGTTTTCCATCAGATCGTTGAGCGCCTGGCGGATATCCGCTTCGGTCTCGGTGTCCACGCTGGAGGTTGAGTCGTCCAGAATCAGGATACGCGGATTTTTGAGCAGGGTGCGCGCAATCGTCACGCGTTGTTTCTGACCGCCGGAGAGGGTCACACCTTTTTCGCCGACCAGAGTATTGTAGCCATCCGGGAACCCGGAGATAACCTCGTGTACAGCGGCGGCTTGCGCGGCGCGTTCCACTTCTTCCTGGGTCACGGCGCGGCCAACCCCGTACATGATGTTCTCGCGGATCGAGCGGCTGAACAGGAAAGGCTCCTGCTCGACGATGCCGATCTGTTTGCGCAAGTACTCGCGCGGGTAATCCCTCAGCTCGATACCGTCCAGTTTGATCGAGCCGCCGGTGTAATCATAGAAACGCGGCAGCAGGTTGACCAGGGTGGTCTTTCCTGAACCGGTCGAACCGATCAGGGCCACGATCTGCCCCGGCTTGAGCTGGAAGGAAATATCTTTCAACACCGGCTGGTCTTTTTCATACTCGAAGGAGACCTTGTCGAAAACCAGTTCACCTTGCACAGGTTCGGTTGGGTGGACCTTGCCATCCGTCAGCGGTTCGCGCTCCTGCTTGACCATCTCCATCAGGCGGCCGTACGAAACCAGCCCGGTCGAAGTTTGCACAATTAAGCGTCCCAGGTTGCGGATCGGCCAGATCAGCCAGACCACCAGCCCAACATAAGCTAGGTAGGTGCCGACGCTGATAACACCGTCGATCGCCAGGAAAGCAGCGAAGATGAACCCGCCCAACATCTGGAAGCCCAGCACGATATCCGAGAGCGGCCAAAACAGGGAGTGCATCAGCAACAGGATCTTCCCGCGCAGGAATTTCTCCCAGTTATCCTTCTCGAACTTGCCTTTTTCGTACTCCTGGCGCGCAAAAGCCTTCACCACGCGCACCCCGGTCAGGTTTTCTTGCAGGGTGGTCGAGAGCACCGCTTCCTGTTCCTGGTATTTCTCATAGGCAGCGGTCACTTTTTTGAAGAACCACAGCGAAACCAGCAGGATGAAGGGGATCACGATAACAGACACCAGTCCCAGGGTGACGTTCAGGGTCAGGATCGCCACGAAATTGATCACAAAGAGCAGGATGATGCGTCCCACGCCGATGGCCTGTTCGCTAAAGAAACGACGCAGGCTGTCTACATCGGATGTGCAGCGCTCAATCAGGTCACCCGTCGGTGTTTGACCGTGATAGGTGAAACTCAAACGCTGGATGTGGTCGAACAGGAAGTCGCGCACCCGTTTCGTCACCGATTCGGCGGTGTAGGCGGCCAACCGCCCGGAAAGAAACGAGAACGTGCCTTCGAACAATGCTAGCCCGACGAATCCCAACGCAATGTAAAGATAAGTGGTGTGCAGGCCACCTGCCAGTGGTTCGGCGTCTCCGCCGACCAGGTCGGCAAAGTAGCGCAAAAGAAACAGGGTGGCGGTCTTGGCCAACGCCGAAATTGCCAGTGTGGCGGTCGCGCCGGCATAGGTCCAGTGGTAACCAGACAGGATTCGCCATACACCGAGCAGGCGATTCTTGGTTTGTGCCTGGCGCAAGTCAAAGACAGGTTGGGATGGGGTTGCAGAGATGTTCATTGTGCTTTCCTTGAAAAATGGGACAAAAAAAACCGTGTGCGGCGGTGCGCACACGGTCGAAAGACGACTTCGGGTTGACTTTACAAGTCAACAGGCGCACTCCAAGAAGGAATCAAAACAGGGCTGCCGAAAACAAGAACACTGGCCGGGGTTTTGATGTAATAGTTATCCATGAAGTACGCTCCTTTCCTTAGATTTAGATTAACGTTGAATAGTTTATCATTGGTTTTTGGGTATTGTCAAGGAAAAAGATATAACGAAATTGCATTTTGTTTTCCACCAATGCTCGTGTAGAATCTTGAGAGAATAAGGAGAATCCCATGAAACGTTTTTCGAGTTTGTGTCTGGTTGTTTTTTTCTTGCTTGGGGCGCTTTCCGGTTGTGGGGTAGGGCAGGAAGAACCCATACGCATCGGACTGATCGCTTATTTAAAAGGGGATGGGATTACTATTTCATCTTCCGGCACGCCGACCTTAAACGGAGCGCAGTTGGCAGTTAATCAAATTAACGAAAATGGCGGCATTCGGATTGGCGGGCGCTCCCATCTGGTTGAACTGGTTGTTGAAGCGATTGAAAACGATACCCAACAGGCGCTTGACGCCACGCGGCGCTTGATCGAAGAACAAAAAGTTGTCGCCATTGTCGGCCCGCAGTATAGCGGGGATGCGATCGCTGCCGGAGAAATTGCCGAGCAGGTCGGTATCCCGCTTATCAGCGGTACCTCCACCAATCCGCGCACGACCGAAAACAGGCGTTTTGTCTTCAGAGCCACTTTTACCGATACCTATCAGGCCATTGCGCTGGCCGATCTGGCTTATAACGACCTGCGCGCGCGCCGGGTGGCCGTCCTTTATGACCGTGAAGATACCTATTCATCTGAGTTGGCGCTTTTATTTTCGGCTAGTTTTTCCAATAGAGGCGGGGAGATGGTTGCCAGCGAAACTTTTGCATCTGGCGACTGGGACATGGATGCACAATTCGGTCGTATTATCGACGCAGCTCCTGACCTGGTCTTCCTGCCGGTCTACCCTGCCGAGGCAATTTACCAGGCAGCCACCCTGCGTAAACTCGGTTTTAGCGGCAGGCTTCTCGGCGGGGATGGTTGGGACGCGCTGGCGCTGATCACCTTGCCCGCTTTTGAAGGCTCTTACGCCACCACCACCTATTCGGCCAAGGTCAAGTCTCCGGCCAACCAGACCTTCATCGCGGACTACATGGCTCTCTATAACACCGATCCGATTGATGCGGCTGGCCTGACCTATGATGCGATCAATATGATATTCGCCGCCATAGTCCAGCAGCAATCCTTCACGCCGCTGGCAATCCGGGATGGGCTTTACGATCTGCCCGCTTACAACGGCGCATCCGGGCCGATCGATTATGTTGAAAACGGCGATCCGATCAAGCCGATCAACGTTTTGCAATTTGAGCGCGGGGAGTTGAAGTTCTACAAAGCCATCCAGCCGCAGGAATAAACAACAAAAAGCGGAAAGCAAGAAACAACGATTCTGCTTTCCGCTTTTTTAGACTCTTTGTGGAGTTATGTGATCGTTTGCGCCAGGTCGTTAATCCACTTGCGCGAGAAAAAACGCCACAGACTAAAGATAAACTTGGTAACTTCTTCGGTCAGCGCCATCAGGTAGACCAATTCCACCGGCCAGTGCAGGATGAAGGCTGCGAATGCCGCCAACGGAACCCCGACAACCCAGATGACCATCCCGTCCAGCGCCAGGGAAAAGCGTGTATCGCCGCCCGCACGCAAAATGCCGACGATCATCACCATGTTGGCGGCCCTGAGCCAAATAGCTGCCGCCATAATCAGTAACAAGGAGCGGGCGCTTTCGATGACGCTTGGCGAAACCTTATAAAGGCTAAAAATACCGTCAGCAAAGAGGTAGACCAGCAGGCCGATTACAACACCAGCCACAATTTGCAGTCCCAGCGAGCGCCCGGCGTACCGGACAGCCTCCTCCTTATCCCCCTTGCCGATCAGGTTGCCGACCAGAATGGCTGTGGCATTACCCAACCCGATGAAAGCCACAAAAGCCAGTTGGTCGATTGCGCCGACGATGTTGATCGCCGCAATCGCATCTGTGCCGACCCGAGCATAGATGGCGCTGTAAGTGGTGATCCCCATCGACCAGAGCAGCTCGTTCGCAATAACCGGCAGGACGGGTTTCATCACCCTTACAATGAAATTCCAGTCGAACTCAAAGATATCGCCCAGACTGGCGGCTGCCGGATAATCACGCCGGCGATAAACCATGGCCAGCATCAACAGGCATTCGACCACACGCGCAATTAGCCCGGCCCAGGCCGCTCCCTCTACACCCATTTTGGGCAGGCCGAAATGACCGAAGATCAGCCCATAAGCAAGGATGGTATTTAAGCTCAACGCAAAGACCGTGACCGCCATCGGCAGACGCACGTTGCCGGTCGAGCGCAGCACAAAGGCATAGGCGAATGTCACCGCAAAAAACGGGTACGACCAGCCAAAGATCCGCAAAAAATCAGCGCCAAGCGCCACCACTGCCGGGTCTTCGGTGTAAAACTGCAGGGCTGCCTGCGGCGCGAAAATCGCCAGCGCCCAGAAAACCCCGGCTCCGAGGAGACCAAGTTTGAGTGAAAGCCCCAGTACCCGGCGGATGTTGGGTATATCGCCTTTGCCCCACAGTTGGGCGGTGAACATGGCTGCGCCGCTGGCAACCCCAAAAAGGATCAGATTGACCAGGAAGAAAATCTGTCCGGCCAGCCCCACTGCGGCCAGTTCGGTTTCGCCCAGTTGGCCGATCATCACTACGCTAACCATGTTGAGCGAAGACATTACCAGGCTTTGGGTTGCAATCGGCAAGGCAATCCGCACCAGGCTGGCAAAATACTCGCGGTCGCGATAAAAATCAAGGAATTTCTGCAGGAAAGACATTTTTCTCCCAAAAAAACGGACTCCAAAGCCCCCCGACTTTGGAAACAGGCGAAACCCGAAAACCTGGAGATTTTCAACTCCAGAAAGCGGTGGAAAATTATAGCCGATGGGAGTATGATTTCAGCTATGAAAACTTACCAGATCACCCCCGATGGCGCGCGTGAATTAGCCCTGACTGCCACAACTCTTGACGAAGTCAGCCACCAACTGCCGCAGGGGCTTTACACCACCTTCCGCACTTATTCTGGCGGCACACATGTGCTTGGTTTGCAAGCCCATCTCGACCGTTTGTATCAGCCAACCATTGTCCAAGGCCTCGCGCCAGATGTTTCAGAAGCGGAATTGAGACGCTTCCTGACTGAGACCTGCTCCCGTACCGGCGGCGAGTCGCGGCTGCGGCTGACTCTCGGCGTATCAGACTCACCCGGAGCTGTCTTCGTCACCATCCAGCCGTTTACGCCCCCCGGCCTAGAAATCTACCGGCAGGGCGTGCGCGTTGTCAGCGCTGAAACAGCCCGCAAATCGCCGCGACTAAAATCAACCGCCTTTATCGAAGCGAGCGCCGACCTGCGCAAACTGGTGCGAGATAATATCTTTGAAGTCCTGCTTTGTCGAAGCGGAAGCGTACTCGAAGGCATGACCAGTAATTTTTATGTCATCCAGGCCGGGGCTTTGGTCACGTCCCGAAACGGGATACTGCTCGGGGTCACGCGCCGCGCCGTCATCCGCCTGGCGAGAGGGGCAGGGCTGGATGTTGATTATCGCGCCCCTGACCTGGATGAACCTTTCAGCGAAGCCTTCCTGACCAGCAGTTCGCGCGGAGTGGTGCCGATCGTCGCGATCGATGGAAAGCCGGTGGGGGAGGGCAGAGTGGGGGCCTGGACAAAGACCCTGATTGCGGCTTATAACGCTTATGTTGAGAAATATTCACAAGAAATTCAGTTTTACGAGAATGGCAGGCGACGATGAAACAAAAGAAAATAGCGATTTTTACAAGCGGCGGTGATGCGCAAGGGATGAATGCTGCTGTTCGGGCAGTGGTGCGCACAGGGCTGGAACGTGGGGCCGAAGTCTATGCCATTTATGAAGGCTATCAGGGCCTGGTTGACGGCGGTGAGCGTATCCGCAAGATGGACTGGGATTCAGTCGGCGGAATTTTGCAGCTTGGCGGTACCGTAATCGGCACGGCGCGCTCGAAAGAGTTCATGACCCGTGACGGCCGCCGTCAGGCCGCTCGCAACCTGATCGAGCATGGCATCAGCGGAATCATTGTCATTGGTGGCGACGGCTCCCTGACCGGGGCGAACATTTTTCGACAGGAGTGGCCCTCGCTGGTGGCCGAGCTGGTTGAGAGTGGCGCAATTTCTGCCGAGGCGGCGCAGGAATATTCCAACCTGTCTATCGTCGGGCTGGTTGGCTCGATCGATAACGATTTCCATGGCACCGATATGACCATCGGGGCAGATACCGCGCTGCATCGCATCACCGAAGCGATGGACGCCATCACCAGCACGGCGGCCAGCCATCAGCGCACTTTTGTGGTCAAGGTCATGGGCCGCAACTGCGGCTACCTGGCGCTGATGGGGGCGCTGGCCAGCGGAGCCGACTGGGTGCTCATCCCTGAAGCGCCGCCGGATGTGGATAACTGGAAGGATGTGATGGCTGAGCGCTTGAAGGCGGGGCGCAAGGCGGGGCGCAGGGACAGCATTGTCATTTTGGCGGAAGGCGCCCAGGACCGGCACGGAAAATATATCGGCAGCACGGAAGTGCAGCAAGCACTGGAGGAAAGGCTTGGCGAAGAAGTGCGAGTGACCGTGCTGGGGCACGTTCAGCGCGGCGGACGTCCGAGCGCATTTGACCGCAACCTGGGCACACTGATGGGTTATGAGGCTGTCGAAATCATCCTGAACGCCCGCCCCGAGGATGAGCCTGTCGTGATTGGGATCAAGAATAACCGCATGACGCGCCTGCCTTTGATGGAAAGTGTGCTGAAAACGCAGGCGGTGGCGGAGGCCATTGCCGAAAAGGATTATGAGCGCGCCATGTCTTTGCGAAGCTCGTCTTTTTCAGATGCGTTCAAAACCCTGCGGACGATGGTACGCGCCTTGCCGCATCCTGTCGATGCAGGCCGGAAGCACTTTCGAATTGCAGTCCTTAACGCCGGCGCGCCTGCGCCCGGCATGAATACCGCAGCCCGCGCCGCAATCCGTTATGGGCTTGACCAGGGTCATGTCATGCTTGGCATCCGTAATGGGTTTGAAGGCCTGGCGAACGGTGAAATAGAAGAAATGAGCTGGATGAGCGTCAGCGGCTGGGCCTCGATGGGCGGCTCTGTCCTGGGAACCAATCGTAAGATTCCCAAGGGCAAAGACTTTTATGGGATGGCGCGCGAGATCGAAAAGAATCATATCGATGCGCTTCTGTTCATTGGGGGCTGGACCGCTTACCTGGCAGCGAATGCCATGATGGTCAACCGCGCCAACTTCCCGGCATTTAATATTCCGATTGTCTGCTTGCCCGCTTCCATCAACAACAACCTGCCGGGGTCTGAGTTCAGCATCGGGGCCGATACTGCGCTGAATAGCATCGTGGACGCTGTCGATAAGATCAAAATGTCGGCTGGCGCGACCCGGCGCTGCTTTGTGGTTGAGGTGATGGGACATCACTGCGGCTACCTGGCCCTCATGGGTGGTATGGCCACCGGCGCTGAACGCGTCTACCTGCCTGAAGATGGCGTCTCGCTACGCGACCTGCAAAACGATGTCGAATTGTTGAAGCGCGGATTCAAGACCGGCAAGCGGCTGGGCCTGATGATTCGCAGCGAGCATGCCAACGCAGTTTACACAACATCTTTTATGTGTTCCTTGTTTGAAGAAGAAGGGCACGATCTGTTCGATGTGCGTCCGGCCATTCTGGGGCATTTGCAGCAGGGCGGCGATCCATCTCCCTTCGATCGTATCCAGGCCAACCGCCTTGCCTGTTTGTGCGTGGAGGCGCTTGTGGATGAATGTTCCCGCGATGGACTGCGGGTCAGTTTTATTGGGATGCAGGATGGGAAGATCCAGTTTCATGACATGCGCGACTTCGAACGCGTGATCAATGCCGAGAATCTGCGGCCAAGGGAGCAGTGGTGGTTGGGCTTGAAACACATCACGAGTCTGCTGGCGCAGCACGGGCCGTCACAGGGTGCCTGAGCGGGCTGGTTGCCTTGAAACCAATGTCAACACGTTGAAAGAGATTTGAGAGAAAAAATGTTTCAAATATCGGATAGCTGGAAAAACATTTACCCACAGGCGCATGTTGGTGTGCTGGTCATGCGTAACGTCATCAACCCGCCGCATCATGCAAAACTGGACAGACAAAAGGCCGCGCTCGAAGAGCAGATCCGCGCCCGGTTTGCTGGGCAGGAACGCCCGGAAATTGCTGAGCATCCCGTTCTGCAGGCTTACGAGGCCTACTACAACCGCTTCAAGAAAACCTACCATGTTCAATTGCAGCTCGAATCGATCGTACTCAAAGGAAAATCGATCCCGAGTGTGGCAGCGTTGGTCGAAGCGATGTTCATGGCCGAAATGGATGACCTGCTCCTGACCGCCGGGCACGACTTGGACACACTGCGCTTGCCGGTAACACTGAACGTTGCCGCGGGTGAAGAGAAGTACACCACGATGCGCGGCATCGAGCAAACCCTGAAGGCCGGGGACATGTTCATTGCCGATAGCGACGGGATCATCTCGAGCATTATCTATGGGCCAGACGAGCACACCCAGATCAAGCCGCAGACTCGGAATGTTATTTTCACGGTTTACGCTCCGGCAGGTATCGAGACCGTGACCATCGAAGATCATCTGCAAAAAATCCAGCAGAATGTGCTGACGGTTGCGCCGCGCGCCGAAACGGAAATGCTCAAGGTGTTTGGCGCCGATTAAGCGGAGAAACCCATGCTCGACCCGCTCAAATTGCCCATTTTCATTCTGGCCGCCCTGACGCTTTTGCTGACCCCAGGCCCGGCAGTGCTTTACATTGTAGCCCGCAGTATGGACCAGGGCCGGCTGGCTGGCATGGTATCCGTGCTCAGTGTGGAAGTTGGCAACTTCGCGCATGTTGTGGCTGCCACGCTGGGGCTTTCCGCGCTGTTGCTTTCTTCGGCGCTGGCCTTTACGGTGGTGAAATACCTGGGTGCGGCTTACCTGATCTATCTCGGCTTGCGGCGGATTTTTAGCCGCGAAACAGTGCTTTCAACCACCAGCATCGAAAGGCAAAGCCTGGGCAAGGTTTTTTCGCAGGGTGTTGTAGTCGCAATTCTTAACCCCAAAACGGCTTTATTCTTTTTGGCTTTCCTGCCGCAGTTCGTAGATCCGGCGCGAGGGAATTTGACAGTACAGCTCTTTACCCTGGGGAGTATTTTTGTATTGATGGCGATTGTGACCGATAGCCTGTACGCTTTATTGGCTGGAACGATTGGGCAGTCGTTGAAAAATGCGCCTCATTTTCTGAAAGCGGAACGTTACCTGGTCGGCAGCGTGTACATCGGCCTGGGATTAATGGCCGCTTTTTCGGATATTGGACACAAATAAATGGGATCTTCCAACAAAATCATCACTATACTCATTAAGGTTGAATAGTGGCATTTTTGAAGGACT
>JAKLPV010000005.1 GCA_022013685.1 Anaerolineae bacterium | reverse complement strand
GGTCGATGTGCTCGGGCACGAGAAATTTAGCAAACGACTGGAACAAGCCCAGGTCACAGTCGATGATCTCGTTTACGGTTATGCCGCCCTCGCCCGAACTATCCGCCCGACGAAAATAAAGCCGGTGATCCTGGCTGACCCCGACGATGACCAGGTGCTGGCCTGCGCCAAAGCCGCCAAAGCGGAAGTGATCACTTCAGGGGACAGTCACTTGCTGGATTTGAAAGAGTACGAAGGCATCCAGATTTTGACGGTCAACCAATTTTTGGAACAAGTCAGATAATTTACCAATCAACGCTCCCCACAAACGGGGAGCGTTTTTTCTCCCATTGTTACCCCGTCAGGCATTGGGCAAGTTCCCGCAGAATGTTGCTCCCGCAGTTCCAGAAGCGATGGGGTGAACATTATCGCTTTTTACTCTTCTTGCGCGCTTTTTTGGCTTGTTTGGCCTTGGCTTTTTCTTTCTTTGCTTGCTGGCTTTGGCGTTTGCGCGCTTCATCCATGGTGACAACGCTCCCCAATAGTTTTTTCAAATCCGCTTCTGATGTGAAGGGGCTGGGGGTCAGACGTTTCTTCAACAGGCCAGTTTGAACCTGAAAGTCTTCGTAGTCTCCGCAGACTTCAATTTCAACCAGCTCTTCAAGATAAGCTTTTTCGACCAGCGGCGCGGCTTCAACGGCTTTTAAATCCATCAGGTACGAGATAATGAAAGCGTTGACGGTTTCACCGTTTCCCAGATAATTTTCCAGAGCAGTCATCAAAGCCTGGATACATTCGGCGCGGGTTTCTGGATGCCGGGTTACGATTTCAGCGAGGGCGTTTGCCACCGCAACGCGAGCATAGGTTTGTTGCGTTAAATCTTGCAGGTATTCCAGGCAGGGCGCAATCGCTGGCGCGCCTATCAGTCCCAGCGCTTCGGGGATGTCTTCACCCGCCCAGTCATTCTGATCATCATCTACTTCGTGCAAAATACCTAATAAAACGGGAATCGCCTCCACTGCCCGCAATTGACCCAAGACACGCCAGGCATGGATTTGTCCAAAGACTTCAGGCAGCGGTTCGTTGTTTTCCCAGGGCAGTTCGGCCATTTCGGTGTCCTGCGCCAGGCGAATGAGTTCCGGGATGTCTTCACTCGTCAAACCCAGCGACAAGTAGTCCATCCAACGATTGGTACGGAGCTTTTTATCGCCCAAAGAAAGTAATTTTGCAACCGGTTTGGTGTAATTGTGTTCGATCATCGATTTCTCCATAAAAACTGTTTTACGAAAGCTTCCCCTCAAACGCGGACATGAGCACCGACTGCTTCAGCCTCGCGACCCGAGCCACGGACGCCGCCACCCCTGAAAGCGTCACCCCCTCCGCCTTGGCCTCGATCACGCCGATGGCTTTCCGGTCTACGAATAGCAGGTAATCGGCGTAGCCGGTCGTCAGTGGAAACTCACGCACAGCGATTCCAGGCCCCGCATATAAATTCATCCGGGCGCGGTCCTGCGCCACCCAGCCGCAAGCAGCCAACTGGGCGTCAATGTTTTCACGGGCGAGAGATTCGGGGGTAGGGGGTATGAGATTCCCCAAAATAATAAAGTTAATAGATGGCTTCATTTTACAGGAGAAACAGACAGAAACATAGTGAAATACGTCACCTTTGGAAACTGCCATCCCCACCAGCTTGATCTTACACCCTATTTCCCCAGCCGCCACTCGAGGGCCGAGAAGCGCTGGGCGATTTTGTTGTTGCGCACCGCCATACTGATCGCTTTGCGGCTGCCGACCAGCACGCACAGGCTGCGGGCGCGGGTCACGGCGGTGTAAAGCAGGTTGCGCTGCAGCATCATGTAATGGGCCGGGACGAGTGGCAGAACCACCGCCGGAAACTCGGAACCCTGGGCTTTATGGACCGATATCGCGTAGGCCAGGTTCAACTCATCGGCTTCGTTCCAATCATAAGGAACCAGCCGCCCATCGAAATCAACCGTCAGGGTGTGCTCGATCGCGTCCAGGCCGTGAATGAAGCCAATGTCGCCGTTGAAAACATCCTTGTCGTAGTTGTTGAGGGTCTGCATGACCTTGTCGCCGGCCCGGTAGGTAACGCCAAACAGCCGCCGCTCGGCTTTTTTGTCGGAAGCCGGATTGAGCCGGGTTTGCAATCGCTCGTTAACCGCACTGACCCCCACCGCCCCACGATAGATCGGGGTCAGCACCTGGATATCGCGCAGTGCATCCAATCCAAATTTCGCGGGGATGCGCTCGGCAACCACATCCACCACCCAGTTGGCGGCAGCATCGGCGTCTTCAGCGGCAAATAGGAAGAAATCGCGGCTGTCTTTGTCGATCACTGGCAGCTTGCCCTGGTTGATCAGGTGGGCATTGGTGATGATCTGCGAGCCGGCCGCCTGGCGAAAGATGATCATCAGGCGCGCCACCGGCACGATCCCACTCGCAATCAGGTCGCGCAGCACATCGCCCGCGCCAACCGAGGGCAACTGGTCGACATCGCCAACGAACAAAACCTGGGTGCCGGGCCGGATGGCCTTGAGCAAGTGATTGGTCAGCAATAGATCGAGCATCGAGGCCTCGTCCACCACCAGGTAGTCGATTTCAAGCGGATTTTCTTCATTGCGCTTGAAGCCGAAGGTCGGGGAGGGTTCGAGCAGGCGGTGGATGGTGCGGGCCGGGTGGCCGGTCGCTTCGGCCAGACGTTTTGCGGCCCGTCCGGTGGGGGAGGCCAGCGCAACGTTCGCTCCCTGGGCCTGGAGTGCGTCGATCAGCGCTTTCAGGCAGGTGGTTTTTCCGGTGCCCGGCCCACCCGTCAGCACGCTGACCGGATTCTCCAGCGCCATCTGGACCGCGGCGCGCTGTTCGACTGACAGGTTTTCGGCCAAAAAGGAAGACTGTACCAGCCTTTTGGGCGCCCCGGCCAGCGCTTTCAGGCGTTCGCTGACGCCTTTCTCGCCAAAGTAGAGCGGGGTCAGGTAGATGACCGGCGAGCCGTATACCGCGCGGGATTCGGCAACACCCTGCCCGCTGGCGGGTTGGCCTTGGTCGAGCGGAACCAGTTCCGGGCGGATGCGATCTTCCTGCGCCAGACGTTCCAGCCCCGGGGGAATCAGATCGGGGCTTACGCCGAGCAGTTCGATGGCGCGCCCAGTCAGTATCTCGCGCGGGGCGTAAACGTTGCCGTCGTTAATCAGTTCGTTCAATGCGAAGACGATCCCGGCTTCGATGCGCGCCGGGTGTTCGGGCGGCAGTCCGAGCGCCTGGGCGATGCGGTCGGCGGTTTTAAAGCCGACGCCATAAATATCGCGTTCGAGTTGGTAGGGGTTTTTCTGGACGGTTTCGAGCGATGCCTCGCCATAGGTTTTGTAGATCTTGACTGCCAGGTTGGTGCTGACCCCGTGGCTGTGCAGGAAGACCATGATCTCTTTGACCTGCTTTTGCTCCTGCCAGGCGGCGGTAATCTTCCCGGCCCGGTCCATGCCGATGCCGGGCACATCCAACAGTCGGCCCGGCTCCTGCTCGATAACATCAAAGGTTTCTTCTTTAAACTGGCCCACGATCCGCTCGGCCATCTTGGGACCGATGCCCTTGATCATGCCCGAACCGAGGTAACTTTCCATGCCTGCCAGGCTGGCCGGCAGGCTTTGCTCGCAGAGTTCAGCTTTGAATTGGGTGCCATGTTTGGGGTGCGTGTCCCACAGCCCCTGCAGGCGGACGTGCTCGCCGGGCGAGAGCTCCGGCAGGTTGCCGACCACTGTGGTCAGGCCGTCATAACTCAGGCCTGGGATGCGCGATCCGCGAGAAACTTCCGGGCGCAGGCGCAGGACAGTGTAGCCGTTTTCAGGGTTGTAGAAGGTGATGCGCTCGACCGCGCCGGAGAGATTGTCCACGGTGGCAAGTATAAACTACCCGGTTGCAGCAGCGCCGATAAATTTGGGGATATCGAAAAATTCTTCATTTTGACGCTTACTTGCCACCCAAAACACGCAATACAAATAGCCTTACATATAGAGAACCGCGAGTGTAAACTGGCTCGCGGTTCTCCTGTCTGCTGATTACTTAATCAGCGCTACTTTTTCGGCCTTCAGGAATGGTTCACCTCGCCCGCTATCCATCTCCATCATTCCCGTGACCAGGAAGGGTTGGCTGGAGGACACGATCTCCTTTGCCTGGCGGTAGACATTCGGAAAGAACACCACTTCGAGCATCCCAGACAGATCTTCCAGGGTCAGGAAAAGCATGGGTTCGCCTTTGGCCGTCCGGCTGCGGTGAGAGGTCTGGCGCACTCCGGCCACGGTGACACGCTGCCCGGTGCGTTCGACCGCATCCAGGGTGGAAACAGCACCGGATGCGGTGATTTTGTCGATCAACAGTTCCAGGGGGTGCGCTGCCAGGCTGATGCCGAGCAGTTCCTGCTGGGCGGCCACCTTTTCTTCTACCGTCCAATCTTCCCCAGCCGAATCATTCCAGGTAAACAGACTCATCTGTCCGGCTTGCCACGTTGTCCCGGATCTTTTACGGGGCCCGGATTCGAGCCGCCGTAAGATGGACGGAATTACCCCCATCCCTTCCAATGCGCCGACTTTGGCGAGACTCTCGGCTTCCTGTGAACGTGGATTAGCACGGGTCAGAAAATCATCCAGGGAGACAAAGGGCCGACCACGGCGGATACGTTCGATGGTGCGGCGGGTCAGGTCTTTGACCTGACCCAGTCCCATGAACAGGATTTTCTGTCCATCCACTTCGCGCACTACAAAGTTGCTCCCGGCATGATCGACCTGCGGCGGGCGGACGGTGAGGCCCATGCGCCGGGCTTCGCTCAAGTAGACGCGCTGGCTGTAGTACCCGCCCCAATTGGCGAGCACTGCCGCCATAAACTCAGCGGGGAAGTAGGTTTTGCACCAGGCTGAGCGCCAGCCGATTTGGGCGTAGGAGGCGGCGTGCGCTTTCGGAAAACCATAGCCGGAGAAAGCCGCCATCATCTCCCAGATCCGCTCCCCGGTTTCGGTAGATACGCCGCTGCGGGCCTGCGATTCTTCCACGAACTTGCGCTGCAACTCCTGCATTCGTTTGCCAGGGTCGAAATGGCTCATTGCCCGCCTGAGCAAATCCGCCTCGGCCAGGCTGAAACCGGCCAGTTCGTGCGCAATCCGCAGCACCTGTTCCTGGTATAGGATGACGCCAAAGGTTTCATTCAGAAGGGGAGCCAGTGCTGGATGGATGTGCTGAACAGGTTCCTTGCCCTGGTAGCGGCGCACGAAGGCATCCTTCAACCCACCGCTGAGCGGGCCGGGCCGATAGAGAGCCAGGGCAGCCATCAGATCATCTTCGGTGCGGGCATGGATCTCGCGCAGGGTGGCGCGCATCCCCGGACTTTCGATCTGGAAGCAGCCGATTGTCTGTCCTGCTTCGAGGCGGTCTGATGTCGCAGCGTCCTCCGGCGGTGTGGAATCGAGCACACTTAGTCGGGTTGGGTATTGTTCGGGCTGTCCCTGCTGGATGAACTCGGCCACATCGCCGATGACGGTCAGGCCGCGGATGCCGAGCAGGTCGATCTTGACCAAGCCCAGGGCCTCGACCGCTTCCAGGTCAAACTGGGTGATGACCATGCCCTTGCTGCCCGAGCGTGTCACCGGCACCAGGTCGGTAAGTGGGCCGGGAGCCACGATCACCCCGCCGGGGTGGACGGAGAGATGGCGGGGCAGCTTCAAAAGGGATTCGGCTTCATCAAAGATGCGGGCATAAGCCAGATAGGCTGCACGCAGTTCGGCAAAAGGGGAAACGGCCTGTCCGTCTGCGTTGCGCTCCTCGAAGCGCGCCCAGAAGGAGTGCGGCAGGCGGTTGACCATCTCTCTGACTTTTCCAGGTTCCAACCCATGCGCCTTGGCAACATCACCCAGGGCCGAACGTGGGCGAAAACGGTTGATGGTCGCCACCATTGCCACTTGCTCTGCGCCGTACTGGTCAAAGACATGCTGAATGACACTCTCGCGGCGGATGGAGCACAAGTCGGTGTCGATGTCGGGAGGCGTGACACGCGCCGGGTTGAGGAAACGTTCGAAGTACAGGTTCAGGCGCAGCGGATCCGGGCTGGTGATTCCCAGGCAGTGGGCAACCAGAGATGAGGCCGCCGAGCCGCGCGAAGAGTAGGGCACGCCGGTCTGGCGGGCGAAGTCCAGGATGTCTTCGACGATTAGAAATATCGGCTCGAAGCCCATCCGGGCGATAACATCAA
Source organism: Anaerolineae bacterium (assembly GCA_022013685.1). Taxonomy (GTDB): domain Bacteria; phylum Chloroflexota; class Anaerolineae; order Anaerolineales; family Villigracilaceae; genus UBA8950. Next base: position 2,317 of record JAKLPV010000005.1, on the reverse strand, counting down.
TTTCGTGATCGAGGCGCGCCTGGATTTCGGGTGTGATCTGCCCGTACAAGCGGATTGCCCCGGCTTCAGCGCGCTCGCGCAGCACCTGACCGGCGCTTTTCCCATCCGGCAGTGGAATGACCGGCATGTGCGGCACGCCCAGGGGCAGGTCGAACCGGCAGCGTTCGGCAATTTCCTGGGTGGCCCGGATGGCTTTCGGGAAATGGGCAAAGCGCATTTCCATCTCGGCGGCGCTGGCGAAATAGGCGCTGGGCGGGGCAACGGCATCCGGTGGCAGCTTGGCAAGCGGTTGGATCAATCGGATGGCCGAGAGTGTGCGCTGCAGGGCGGCCTGGTCTGGGGTTAGATAGTAGACTGGATGGCTGGCTACCAGCGGCAGATCGAAGCGGGCGGCCAGTTTGGTGCGCGGCAGTCCGCGGGATGGGTCGGGAAGGGTCAGGTAGAGGCGCTTGGGGAAGATTTCCTTGAGCGCGCCCAGACTGGCTTCATCGCTGGCGAGGGCAATCAAGTCTCCGGCATATTGGGCCAGCAAATCCAGGGAACAAGGTGCTTGAGAGTCATCTTGCAAGGCCAGGGCGCTGCTCAAGCGACACAGGTTCGACCACCCTTCCAGGCTGGTGGCTAGCAGCGGCAGGCGACCGGAGTCCAGGTCGATTTCCAACCCCAGGATGGGTTGGATTTTCGCTTCCTGGCAGGCATGCATGAACTCGATCGCACCGGTCAGGGTGCGGTGGTCGGTCAGGCCAAGGGCGGTCATGCCGCCTGCTTTGGCGACCTGGGCCAGTTCGGCAGGTAAGGGCAGACCTTCGAGCAGGGAATAGGCGGAGTGAGTGGTCAGGTGGATGTACATAGAAAAGTTGCTATACCGCCCTGGAATCCATATCCCAGGTCGCGATATAAACGCTCTTTTCATCAGGAACCGGCAAACCTGGGTCTGTTACCCGCCAGTGTCCATTCAGACCCAATTCACGGTTTGTCAGATCAAAATGGCACATTGCAATCCCCACATCAAGTCGTTGAAGATCCGCCAGGCCAAGCAGGTTGAAAACCAGGCTACCCTTGCCATAGCCGGGCGTGCGCTGACAATAGAAATGCCAGGCCTGGCCTTTGCGAACAATTCGCCAGGGCTGCCGGTTGGAGGCTGATGGAGCGACGCGCACCATCTCAAGGGCCAGCTGGTATTCGCCTGCGTTTTCGGTTGTCAGGACTGTTTCAAAACCAGAATCAAAGAACAGCTTTTGCCAGGGCAGGCGTGTGTCCGAACGAGCCGCGCGGCGAAACAGGTCACGCTCGCGGGTGGCGGGAGCAGGATAGCCGACCGCTGTCACAGCCGGCAGAATCTCGCCGTCTCTCTTTTCTATTTTTTCCGCGAAACTACTTTGGGTGAATGAGCCACCCAACCAGCATGTGCCCAAGCCCAGCCGGGTGGCTTCGAGAATGGCCTGCTCCATGATATAGCCATAGTCTTCCAGGGCATGTTCACTTGCCTGGACACTCCCGACGATAAATCCGGCTGGGTTTCTGATAAAGCCATAGGTTCCCAGGCCGCGCAGGGAGCTTCTGTCATGTTCACTTGCCGCGAATAGCCCCAGGCGTATTCTTGAGCCCAGCGGGCCGGTTTTCAGGCTGGCAAGATGGTCTTGCAATTCGGCTTGAACCCCGCTTGCAATCGCAGTATTTTGATAGGATCGCGTTGAGTAGCGTTGTTGAATGGCTATCTGAATTTTCATTTATGTTATCATTTTGGGTATCAAGCGTGATTGTCTGTAGTTGGCGCAACGGTTGCCAGCCCGGTGGATGCTATTGTAGCGTAGAATGGGGAGAGAAACCGGAACAAAGGACGTGGGCCAAAAGCTGTGCAAAAAGATGATGGGCAGAAAAATCTCTGTCCTGCCAGGACAAACAGCGCATATTTCTTGCCTGTCCAGTTTACGCCTTGCCCCGGAGAAAATAAAGTGAACGATACTGAATACAGCCCGACCTTTGACCCAAATTCATCGACAGGCGTTTATATCCCCGCGATATTCAAGATTGTTTTCATGAGTTGGACAAAATGCTGCCGGATGAGTTGATCGAGCGTATCCGCTGCTGCGAAGAAGGCGATCCACTTGAATCGCCGTGCCCGATTGTATATGACAAAATCATGTGTGACGAAATACGGAATGGGCCAAAGCCAAGCCTCTTATGGCACTGAGATCGACAAAAGATTGTCGATTATGCGGGTTGCAGAGCGATGCCGAGTGCCTGGAAAAGGATGTGCAGATCGGTTTGAATGGTTTGATACAAATCGTCCAAAGGCACGGAGCGGCTGGGTAAG
>JAKLPV010000099.1 GCA_022013685.1 Anaerolineae bacterium | reverse complement strand
TCTACAACTTCATATCCTGATGTTTTCCATTCACAGTGAATACCCATGAAGCCAAGCAAGCGCGCAACCAGTACAAAATTGGATACGTTGTCTTCAACCACAAGCACGGTAGCGTCTTTGGGTATGCTGGATTTGCGAGGGCTATCCCCGCTCGGAGATGTTGTTGGCCGAACGACTTCGTTTTCGCTCATATATTTATCTCTTTAAGTAGCGTTCTATTTGTGTAGTGATAGTATCGATGTCAATAGGTTTTTGGATATAGCCATCGCAGCCCGCTTCCAGTGATTTTTCCCTGTCGCCCTTCATTACATTTGCGGTCAGAGCGATGATGGGAATGCCACCCATGTTTGGTAGTTGGCGAATGTGGGCAGTCAGTGTGTAACCATCCATGTCGGGCATGTTAATATCCATCAAAATCAATTTAGGTCGTAAAGTCTTCAGTTTTTCCAAAGCTTCCGTTGCATTTTGGGCTTCTTCGACGTTGTATCCTTCGGCAGCCAAAACCCGCCGAATCAACATGCGATTATCTGGATTGTCTTCAACGTAAAGAATGGTAATAGAATCTTCCATATGGTAAATAACTCCGCAGGGATATTGTACTCGCAGGAGAATGAGTAAGGACATAACAGCAACCTTACAATCACTATTTTAGTACAGTTTGTGGAAAAGCGCATTGGTTTGGAATTAAAAGCGGGATATTGATGCAATTCTATTCAACGCTTCTTGCAGTGTGCTGCGTGGACATCCAAAATTGAGTCGCACGAATCCTTGGCCGCCTTCGCCAAAGTCAATTCCGTTTGTCAGGGCTACTTTGGCTTTCTCAAGATAGAAATCATACGGGTTGGGTTCCAGGTGAAGAGCACGGCAATCGAGCCAGGATAAATACGTTGCTTCGGGAACTGTGACGCGAATTCCGGGCAGGTTTTGTCGGACAGTCTCGACCACAAAATCGCGATTGCCGATCAGGTGCTGGCGAAGTTCATCCAGCCAGGCATCACAGTCGCCAGAGAAGGCTGCTTCAGCGGCAACCTGCCCCAGACTGGCAACGTGCATGCAAAGCCGTTCGGCGGCGTGGCGGAATTTTTGTCGCAAGGCCGGGTCGGCGATGATGGCGAAGCTAGCATACAGGCCGGGGACATTGAAGGTTTTGCTCGGCGCGATCAAGGTGATCGTTTGAGCTTCAATTTCGGGCGACAGGGATGCGATCGGGATATGGCGGGTGGGGGGCAGGGTTAGCTCGCTGTGGATTTCATCTGAAACGATGATTGTTTTGTTCGACAGGCAGACCTCTGCCATTTTGAGCAGTTCTTCGCGGCTGAAAGCCCGTCCGGTTGGGTTGTGCGGGTTGCATAGCAGGAACATGCGCGTAGCGGCTTCGGTATTGAACATCAATTCGAAATGGTCGAAATCGATCTCGTAGCGCAGAATATGTTCAGATTCGGTCACTTCGCGTAGCTGAGCATTCTGCAGAGCCAGTCCGACGTTTTTGTGCACACCCAGAAAGGGCGGGTAGACCGGGGTCTGGGTCAAAATTGCCTGGCCCGGTTCGCAGACGGCCCAGGCGGCGGCGTTGAATGCGGCGATGATTCCGGGGGTGGCGATGACCAAGTCTGGATTAACCTTCCAGCCATATAATTTCTCCATGCGTGTAGCGACGACTTCTCGTAGCTTTTTACTTGGGGCTTCATAGCCATGAACGCCGTGCGCTACGGCTCGCGCCAGGGCCTCGTTGATAGCGGGCGGGGCCGGGAAGTCCATATCCGCCACCCATAACGGTAGCACGTCTGACGGGTAGTAAGTCCATTTAATGCTGTTGGTCTTTGAACGGTCTGGGGCGTGAGAAAAGTCGAATGGCATGAAACGTCTCCAATGAATGTCCGAATTCTAATCGATAGTTGAACGCGGATTGTTATCAGTGCTTGAACCTGTTTGTGCTTTTTTGGCCATCCCCTTCAGATTTTCTCAAACTTATGAACAAATCCGCAATTTCGGGGTCGAAATGTTTTCCGCGTTGTTCGCGGATGTATCTGATCACTTTTTTTTGCGGCCAGGCTTTGCGGTATGGGCGGTCATTTGTGAGCGCATCCCAGACATCGACAATGGCAAAGATACGGGCGGCCAGGGGAATTTGTTGACCGCGCAAGCCATCCGGGTAGCCTGTTCCGTCCCATTTCTCATGATGATAGTGTGGAATGGCCAATGCTTGCTTGAGATAGCTGATTTTCGAGAGTAAATCATACGCATTTTGGGGATGTTGTTGCATGATTGTGCGTTCGGCCTTTGTCAGTGGTCCTTTTTTGAGCAGGATTTCATCAGGAACACCCATCTTACCGATATCGTGCAGCAGGACTCCTTGCCTGATGGAAATGAGTTCGTTTCTCCCCAGGCCCAGGGTTTGCGCGAGTTCGATGGCCAGTTCTATGATTCGCTCTGCATGGCCAATTGATTCTTCCTTGCCAAGCTCCAGCGCCCTAGACCATCCTTCTATGGTTGCGTCATAGGCCAGGGCGAGCTCCAGGTTTTTGTGCTGTAAAGTGTCAAACATCTGGGCGTTGTCAATGGCAATGGCTGTCTGGTTGGAGAGGGTTTCGATGAAGTTTGTCCAATCCGGGTCATCAGACAGGCTGGCGCGGTGGAATATCTCCAGAATGCCCTTCATCTGGCCTTTGGCGATCAGCGGAATGCCATAGTAAGCGGAAAACGCTTCCCCTTTTGTGAAAATTTTATCGTGTTCGATGGCTTGTGCATCTGTGATGTGCAGTGCCCGGCGTTCCAGCATGATTTCTCCGGCAAAACCCTGTCCCGGTCTGAGCTCGGCGGCTTCGATGTCGGCTGTTCGAAATCCTTGTGAAGCTGCGTACTTCAAAATTTGCAAGTCTGGGTCAAACAATAGGATGGCAATAGCATCCACGCTGAGTTTGTGAATTGCCTGTTTGAGCAATATTTCGAGTGTAATACGCAGGTCAAAACTGGATGTAATTGCGCGGTCTATGGTGCGTAGGGCTTCCAGCTCAGATAAACGTTTGTAAAGAGCTTGTTCAGCTTTTTTCTTCTCGGTTATGTCACGCCCAAAAACGATCAGGCCTTTTCTGCTTCCATCCCAATCAAAAATTGGGGCCTTGATAACATCGTAAATTGTATGACCGCCTTCGGGCAAGGGAATGATCTCTTCTCCGCGGCTGATGGTTTCTTTTTCCCAGGCAGCTTCATCTGATTTTTCGCAGTTTAAAAAAGCGTCTCTGTAAATCGGATCGGTAAAATCTGCCAATTCGGCGTCGGTTTTGCCGCGATAATCAACATTGGTCAGCTTGAAAAGGGCCAGGTCTGTGGCATTGGCTTCCAGCCAGCGGCTTTTACCATCCTTGAAGCAAATCATGTCGGGGGCGGCATTGATCAAGACGCTCAATCGAGTGTTGACGTCTCTTAATTCTTCTTCTGCCCGTTTCTGTTCGCTGATGTCTGTTATGAAGCCTTCCAGAAAGAGTAATTGGTCATCGTCGTCAAACACCCCACGGCCCTGTTCCCAGACCCATTTTTCAACGCTTGAAACGTCGATCAGCCGGTAACGGAGCGTATAGATGCGATGTGATTTGAGCGCATCCTGGATTTCGTCCCAAACCATCTGTCGGTCTTCGGGATGAATGATGTTCCCGTAGGTGATGTTGTTGTTGCCGATCAAATCCTCAGAGCGATATCCGGTTAAGGCAAAAGCGCCCTCGCTGACATATTCCATAGTCCAATTTGCGTTATTCTTGCAGCGGTAAACCATCCCGGGCAGGTTGCTAACCAGCGTAGAGAGCATACGCTGGTTTTCCTTTAAACTGGTTTCGATTTCTTTCCTGTCGTTGATATTGCGCACAGAGACAACATAACGCTCGTCATAACCGATGGTGACGAACCGCAGATTAACTTCGACCCAAAATAACTGCCCATCTTTTTGCCTGACTTGCCATTCAAAAACTTGTGGCCCCTCTGTTTTTGATTTGGCGGCAAAATCCAGAATGGTTTTAGCCGGGTATTGCATCAAGACACTGTTTAGTTGCTGGACAGGTTTCTTGACAGCCTCTTCGCGGGTATAGCCAAAAATTTCGAATAAGCGTTGGTTGGTATCAATGATTTCGCCGTTGCCAGCATCGACCACTAGGATGGCATCGTTGGTTGAATCGAGAACCGCTTTCAGGTAATCATTGCTGACGACCAGGGCTTGTTGGGTTTCCTGGCGTTGGACGGCTTCTCGTCTCCAACTGGAAAGCTGGGCGCGCAGCAGGGCATACAGGAGCGCGGTTGTGACGGTGACGAAGAACAGCCCTTTGTAAGTCTGCATTTGGGTCAGGATGAATGAGTCTGTGGCAATGAAGGAGATGAGCCGATCTGAGAGCAGGATCCACAAACCGGCCAATAGGGCGTAGATGAAACTTGTTCGTAAAGCTATGTTTCTCAGATGTTGGGCCATAACATTCTCGTTGACTTTATTGAACGAATAAACTCACTTCTATTTTACAACTTTTGGCAAGGAATCAAAAAAGCCGCCCTGTTTGCAGGACGGCTTGCGGCTTATCTTTTTACAGCTCGACAGGTTTGCCGAGAAGTTCGCCAACCAATTTAACAGCGTTCTGGACGTCGTTTATATCCACCATTTCGCTGGGACTGTGTACGTAGCGGCACGGGATAGAGATGCAGCCAACAGGTATGCCCGAGCGGACGAGCTGCATGGCGCGCGCATCGGTCGTCCCGCCCAGCAGCACTTCGCGCTGATAAGGAATTTTGGCTTTTTCAGCGGCTTTGATCATCCAATCGACAATGCGCGGATCGGAGAGCATCCCGCCGTCTTTGATTTTGATGGCCGGTCCTTTGCCAAGCGCCATCTCAAAATTTTTGCGGCCTGGTGTATCGCCCCAACCCGTCACGTCGATTGAAAAGCCCAGATCCGGGTCAATGCCGAAGGCGGAGGTTTCTGCCCCGCGTGTGCCGACTTCCTCCTGGGTGGTAAAGACGAAATAAACTTCGTGCGGGGTTTCCTTGAGTGCGCGCAGCGCTTCAATCGCCACTGCGCAGCCGATGCGGTCATCCATGCTTTTGGCGACGATGCGGTCGCCCAAATCGAGGAATGGGCGTTCAAAAGCGGCCACCTCGCCGACTTTGACCGGGCAATCCTTGCGGCTTTTTGCGCCGACATCGATGAACATCTTATCCACGGTGGGGGTGTCGGTCGGTTTTTCGAGCGGCTCGGTGTGGATAATCCCCGGTGTGCGGCCGAAGAAGCGCACGCGTGAACCCATCAGCATTTGCGGGTAGACTCCGCCGATGGTGGTGAAACGGATGAAGCCATTCTCGTCGACGTGCGAGGCCACCAGCCCGATTTCGTCCATGTGGGCGGCGATCATGATCCGCTTGGCCTGTTTCGCGCCCTTGGCCGGGCCTTTGCGAACGATCAGGCTTCCGAGCGCATCCACGCGAATTTCGTCGGCCAATCCTTGCACTTCGGCACGAATGACCTCGCGAATGGCGGATTCGTAGCCTGAAGGCGAGAAGGTTTCGGTTAGTTTTTGGATGAGAGACTTCATCGTATCTCCTTAAAATGATGGCTGATAGGTAAATCTATTTTTGAACCGTTCGAAAACGAAACTGCCTGACTTTTGGTAATCAGATGAACTTGCTGGCGACCCATGATTGTCCAGCTTTGGCCCAATTTGCCAACCAGGGCTGTGTCTTCATCCAGCCCCAGGATGTATTCACCTTCCGGCAACAACGTCTGCAACAGGGGAATGGATAGCCCGCGCCAGACGACGAGATGGTCAAAGTGTGGAATGATATGGCTGCCCGGCAAAACGCTGAAAGCGCGCTGTTGGCGCAGGCCAAACGTACGCAAGTCGGGCAGGAACTCGCCAATGAACATTGCTCCGGCAGAGCAGCCTGCAAAGGCTGCGCCGCGTGCCGTTGCCTTTTGCACGGCTTTCCAGGCTTTTGTGCCATATAGTGTTTCGTACAGGTAATGCGGCTTGCCGCCAGAGAAATAAATCAGGTCGGCCTGTTCGATTTGTCCGGCAAAATCGGTTTGTTCTGCCTCGCTTCGAT
>JAKLPV010000098.1 GCA_022013685.1 Anaerolineae bacterium | reverse complement strand
TAGTCTCATCCCATCGATAGCGCCATATAATACTTTGGATTCCAGATGCGTTTTTTGTTGTCCATGATGCCCCGATAAAACTTCCTATTTCCTTTAGCCTGTTTGACTTGACAGGGAAATATATTTTCCCAAAAATATGCGTATTCAAGTTGATAAATCGTTTCTTAATATTCTCAGTTTCAATCTGGTAACGTTTTCCTAACTGACAGAGCGCTTTTTGTTCATAACTTCCGTAGTGGTAGATGGGGGAATCGTACTTTTCTACAACATCTAAAAATTGCCGAAATATCATTTCCTCGTCACTCTGGGTGTCTGCCCAAAAGGATAGATATCTATCACCATCTGGGCTACATATAAGTAATCCTATCAAATAGTGAAAACCTAAGTCTGGCAAACCCTCTATATCTAAAAATATTTTTTGAGGCGTTTCGGACAATTTTGGAATATCGTGAATTAGGATATTCCCTGTACGTATTGCGAGGGCTTGTAATTCGGGTTTGTAAAGTTCGTTGGTTCTCGGTTTTCGTTTACGAGGTCGTCTAGGTCTAAATTGAAATGACAGTTGTTTTAGTGTAAATATTCCTTTCTCGTGATAACGTTTGATTAATTTTGGAGTAAGCCTATCAAATTGGCTTAAATCATCGTTCTTTTCTGCAACATCCTTACATGACAAAAAATATTGGCAATAAGCACATTTCTTCCCTAAAGCAATAGCGGGAGGCTCGGTAGGGCGTGAATTGACCCACTCTGCCAACACAGTTATTGCTGGAGATATTATTTTTGCGCTATTTGATAAATTAATTTTGTGGTTTTTCCCACTTCCATCGATGATGATGCCTTGTTGCGGGCTATTTTTTAGTAAATTGCCAATAACAAAACTCGCAAAATGCAACTCAAATTTTTGCTCATCATTTATTTTATTTGTGCCTGAAACAATTATCGGGATGTTTTTATCTTGACCTATTTTCAAAATATCGCAGTAGGCTTCAAAACCTCCTGCTTTTATATTCGCATTAGCAATATAAAGTCCTGTTTCAAGCAGTTGGGTTGCATTTTCATAGGGTTTGATATTATTTCCTTGCTCTCTCAAAATTTGGATTTGTCTGTCTCGGTTAGTTTTTCGCAAATTGCTGATAATGGTTTCGTATTCAAGCAAATATTCACCGTGAGTGCCATCCCATAGCAAAAAGGCTTTTCGATGACACTCGCTATAACTAACGACAAGTTTTGATGAGATAACTTTGTCTTCCATGATTAGGATTGTAAGTACGGAAGATGATATTTGCAAGGCTTTTGCTTACGGGATACGATGGAGGGGAAAGAAAACGCCCTGCGGGTCACAAGTCCGCGGGGCGGGGTTTTACCCCCACCGCCCTATCGGGCACCTTCGCCAAAACCATGCGAAGCACGTCCCCCAAATTCGACAGGAGTGCGTCGAATTTATGGGAGGCCTGGCGATGGAGATGGAAACGCCCTGCGGGTCACAAGTCCGCGGGGCGTTTTTAGGTTATTTTTCGGCTTCGAATTCGTTCACGATACGCCGGATTTGTGCGGCAGAGATGTCGGCTTGCTCGGTTTTGGAGTAAATCGTAACGAGAATGATGTCCGTTTGAGTTTGAAGGTAGTAAATAATGCGATAGCCCCCGCTTTTGCCCCGTTGCACATCCCTGTTGGGTACGCGCACTTTGAATATGGTGTAACTTGTCCCTGTCACCAGATCGCCTGGCAGTTCGCCATTTTGCAGAGTGTCAATCAGCGGCTCTATATCATCGCGAATATGGCGATACTTTTTGGAAAGGACGCGCAAATTGCGCTTGAATTCCGGCGTAAAAACAACGTTGGCAGGCATGATCTATTCAGCAGAATCGAGATTTGTCCACAACTCGGAAATGGGCAGGGTTTCACCTTTGAGCGCTTCCTTCCAACCCTGGCGGAAGCTTTCATCCGCAGGTTTGAGCGCCACACTCTGGCGGAACAGGCGCACCATTTCCAGCAGCATGGGCAGGTATTCATCCGGGGTTTTCTGGATTTCCTGTTCAATTTTTTCAGTATAAAGGGTCTGGTAAACGGTCATTTTTTGGCTCCTGCTGGCTACCGATAGCGTCAACAAAAGTATAGCATGTTTCCGAAAAGATGAACAAACCTGCCAGCTAGGCAAGTCCGCGGGGTGTTTTTGGATTGTTTTAGAACTCGTAACCCATTTCCATCCAATAATGCCAGTCTTCGACAGCTTGCTGGGTTTCGGGATCAACAGCAATTGGTTTGAGTTGCGCCAGCGGCACTCCCATTTCGCGTCCCTGCCATTCGATTTGGACAAATATTTCTTTCATGCAGTCATCCAATGATGATAATCCGACCACTTCAACTTTTTCGCCCTTCTTGAGCAGGGATGTTCTGCGCTCAATTTTGCATTCTGCCTTGAAGGGAAAAGTCATAACATCATCAATGTAATAATACCAGCCCATGGCATGCTCTTCTTCTCCATAGGCATCAACAATGATTTCCATATAAATTCTTTCTTCACGGGCTTCATCTTTTTGTGGTTGGGACATTTTGGCCTCCAATTTCATCAATGATTTTTTCGAGCGCTGCTTCCAGTTCATTCAGCGCATCATCGAAAGATTTGTATTTTGGTTTGCTTTCCCACAGCATTCCGCCTTCATCCAAAACGCGAATGAAGGATTTGGAATAATCATCCTGACCGATTTCAATCCAGCCGTAGGATTCTGTCCAAGTGGTGATATTGGGATAGGTTAGTGAGAAGTTTGACATAGACATATTTTATCAAAGCAATTTGCCTTGCGTGAACGTTGTATAATAAAATTATGAAGCCAAAAGTCTATCTTGAAACCAGCGTAATCAGTTACCTGGCCTCCCGCCCGAGCCGCGATTTAATCATGGCGGCTCACCAGCAAATTACACAGGACTGGTGGGAAAAGCGGCGCGACAAGTTCGAATTGCTCGTTTCGCAGCTCGTTTTACAGGAAGTCAGCGGTGGCGACAAAAGGGCTGCTGAACGGCGCACAGAGTTTGTCAAAGGATTGGCTCAAGTTCAGACCACCGATGAAGTTGTCGCACTGGCACAAAAGCTTTTGCAAGCGAGTGCTTTGCCTACATCCGAGTTTGCAGATGCTGTCCATGTCGCACTTGCTGCCGTGCATGGTATAGACTACTTGGTAACGTGGAACCTGAAACATATCGCCAATGCTGCCACCCGCCATCAGATTGAATCCGCGTGCCGAGAAAGCGGGTTTGAACCACCCATTATTTGTACACCAGAAGAGTTGATGGAGGAGTAAATTATGTGGGAAGATGAAATTGTGGAAGAAACCAGGCGTATCCGCAAAGAGTATGCAGCCCAATTTAAAGATCTTGCGGCTTTGTGCCGTGATTTGCAAGAGAAGGAAGCCAAGAGCGGGCGCAAAGTAGTTTCGTTCCCGCCGCGAAAACCAGTTGTTGTCCAGGTGCGACAACGAACAGAATCTGCCATCGCCGATGAAAAAGGCAAATACAAAACCACAAAATGAACAAGAATATTACACCGAGGCGAGATGGGGCGAAAATCCCCCGCTCTTGGCCCGCAAAAAAACACGGAGGCAGCATGACTTTTAGCTTTGATCGCATCCCGGCCGGGATCTGTAACTGTTATTTACTGCGCGGAGAAAAAACCATCCTGATCGATGGCGGCGCACCGGGCGGGCTGGGCGCTTTCAAGCAAGGCTTGCAGCGCCTCGGCGTCGATCCGCGCGAAATCCAGTTGATCGTTTTGACCCATGGCCACGCCGACCACATCGCCTGCCTGGGTGCCATCCAGCAGATGAGCGGGGCGCAGGTGGCCGTCCACCAGAACGACCGCGCCTGGGTCGAGAGCGGCCGTCCGCAGCTGCCGCCGGGGCAGACCACCTGGGGCAAGATCATGATTGGTCTGGCCAAACCGCTCTTCAAACCGGCGATTGCCCCGGTAAAAGTGGATCTGGCCTTTGGCGACGCCGGTTTCGCCCTGACCGACTACGGGATTCCGGGCCGGGTAATTTTTACACCGGGGCATTCCCCCGGCTCCTCCTGCATCCTGCTCGAAAGCGGGGATATTTTCGTCGGCGACCTGGCGATGAATGCCTGGTTCCTGCGCCTGACTCCCGGCCTGCCGGTTTTGGCGGATGACATGGGGCAAGTGATCGCCGCCTGGGAGAAACTGCTCGCCCTGGGCGTCAAGACCGTCCACCCGGCGCATGGCGACTCCTTCGCGGCGGAAATCATCCGCCGGGAAATTGACCGGCGCAAGGCCGGCTGAAGCCCGCAGCACTTTGCAAACGGAAAATCCCGCTTTTATCTGGCGGGATTTTCCGTTTGCAAAGATGGCAGGTCCATAACAAGCGAATATAAACGGGGCAAGAAAGTGTACAATGAAAATAGTTCCCTGCGTTGAAAGATTTCCAAACACACGCAGGCTGCCACGCGGGTTAATTTCGGCGTTGTTGCATGAATGACAAAACGTGGTAAGTTTGAGAGATGACCAAGACAACCACCCAAACGAAAAGTCCAGAAAAATATTCTGCCAAAGCGCAGAAAGCCAACAAGAGTCAAATCCCAGAGAAACCGAAAGTGC
>JAKLPV010000097.1 GCA_022013685.1 Anaerolineae bacterium | reverse complement strand
CCCGGCGGCGATGACCCACCTTTCGACGCAAGGCTCGCAGTTGGAGGTCCCGGCCAACCTGGTGCGGCTTTCGGCCGGCATCGAGCATGTCGATGACCTGCTGCAAGATTTGGAGCAAGCCCTGGATGCAGCCTGATATTACCGGGCGCGCAGCGCCTCGAGGTTCTCTTTGGCCTGCGGGGCCATCTGGAAGAATCCTTGCAGTTTCTCGCAGTTGCCGTATTGGTCGCATTCGGCGCAGGTAGTGTGGCCGAGCGAGACGGCGCAGGCGCGGATCGGGCATTCGGCGCAATAGCCGCCGTGCCGTGCCCCGGCCAGGCAGCCATCGCAGGTGACTGCCTCGAGGGTCATATCGGGCGCGCTGTATTCCAGCCGCCATTTGGCCAGCAAGGCTTCTTGCCCTTCAACATCGTTGGCCAGGGTCAATTTATACGCGTCGCACTGGGCGCAATCCAGCCCGCAAGGGGCGATCAGGGTGGTGGTCATGCTGTGCCTCCGTCTCAAAAAGTATTTCCAGGAGTGGAAATATTGTGAATTATAGAACAAATGTTTTGTTTTGAGAAGATGCCAACATTTCCTTTTCACGGCTTTCTTAAAGTCCTGCCAGCCAATGTCCCCAATGCGTTGCTTTGGCATTTTTTACCGCGAAGTGCGCCAAGAACGCCAAGAAAAGCTTAAAACTTCGCGCTCTTTGCGAGCTTTGCGGTTTGATTTTTAGAGTTTTGCCACGGCTCACTGACTTTAAGAAAGCCCTGATTTCCTTTTCACGTCGGCCAAAAGTTTGAGGAAGAAAGAGCCCCTTGCGAAAATAGAATTTATGTTCTAGAATAGTGCAAATATTCACATAAAGGAGCATGCGATGACGGTCAAGTTTCTCTCTGCGGTGGTTTTTGTTCGGGACATTCAGGTTTCACGCGCTTTCTACGAAAACCTGCTGGGTCAAAAGGTATCCCTGGATCATGGGGTAAATGTGGGCTACGAGGCCGGTTTCGCCCTCTGGCAAAACATCCATGCGCGGGAAATTATTTTCGGTGCGGAAGCCGGTCCTGCTCCTGCCTCACTCGGGCAGCGAAACTTCGAGCTCTATTTCGAAACCGAAGACCTTGACCTGGCGCTTGAGCAGTTGACCCAGGCCGGGGTGCAATTCGTCCACCCGTTGTTCGAGCAGCCCTGGGGACAGCGCGTTTTTCGTATCTATGACCCGGATGGCCACATTGTCGAGCTGGGTGAGCCAATGTCCGCACTGATTGTGCGCTTTCTGGCGGACGGGATGTCGGTGGAACAAATCGTCGCAAAAACATCCATGCCGATTGAAATTGTGCGGCAGGTGGCCGAGGCGGGGATTGCCCTGCCAAAATAAGCAGTTTGCCCGGTACGAGCAAGATGTCTTCAACATAAAGAACGCCGCCCCAATCAGGGACGGCGTTTTGTGCTTTAGGCGTGCGGCCGCTTGGTGCGGATTCGGATGTTGGGGATTTTTACGCTCGGGGTTTTTATTTTGGGGCTGTCGATCTTGTCGTGTTTGTGAGCGTTGATTTTGTTGAGCTGCTCGAGTGCGCCGGGTGTCTTGACCACCTGGGACGGTTTTTTTAGCCGGAAAGGCTTTGATTTTTGACTCATGGGGTTGCTCCTGAAATTCCTAACCCGCGCAGGCAAAAACGCCCGCGCATTCTATGCGCTGACGGGATCGCTGAATTCCCGTATTCTGCGGACAAAGAAAGTTAGTCTGTCAGGCCCATTTTAGCGTTCTCCCTTGTTGTGAGATAAAAATATTATACAACAGAACCGCTGTGACAGGTTTTTTTGGGACGATATGCCGCAATTGCATACTGTGTTTGACGCGTCACCTGGGCGAAATGCAGCCCGTAAGGGGCGATCAGCATTGAAATTATTCATGATGAAATTCTAGAGAATTTAAAAAACGCCGCCCGTTTTGCGCTGGAACGGCGTTCCAATTGCTGATCGCCAGAATACTTTATGCTTTGTCCTTGCTATGATCTTCTTCTGCAAGTTCTTGCTCAGGTTGCAGAAATTATTGCTGCACATCTGATTGCGTTCATGACCCGACTTGGGATGTAAATCTTCACAACCTACTGTTTACGCGAGAGCAAGATCCAGACGACCCAGCCCAGCCCGACGACAATGATGAAAATTAGCAGGGCCAGCCACCAATTGCTGCCCGGCAAAGCGGGTTCGGGGGCATCCGCGGCGAGTGGCGTGGCGTCGCCGCCGATGGGAGTCGCTGTCAGGGTGGGCTGAAGCGTTGGCGTTATCGTCGGCGGCAACGGCGTGAAGGTCGCGGTGACGGGCGGGGTGACCATCAGGAGTAATTTCTGGTCCACGCCGATAATGGACGCGTCGCTCAGTCCGTTCCAGTTCATCAGGCTTTGCAAGGGAACATCGTATAGCCCCGCAATCCACGAGAGCGTTTCGCCGCTCTTGACGGTGTGGTAATAATTCCCGTCGCTGGCCGGGGTTAATTGTTCGATCGCGCTCAGGGTTGGGCTGGGGGTAACATCGCCGGGGTCGATCAGCAGTTTTTGGCCGATCTGCAGCGGCCAATCCGCTTGCAGGCCGTTCAGGGCCAAAATCCGGTCCACGCTAACGGTATAGGCGTCTGAAATCGAAAACAACGCCTGGTAAGCCTGCACCTCGTGGGTGATCCGGCCGTCTGCATCGGGGGTGCTGCGCAGGATCATGCCCTCTGGCGTTGGGGTGGCGTAGCCCTGTGTGTCCTTGCCGGGGATGAAAAGACGCTGCCCGGTTTTGAGCGGCGTTTCGCGCTTCAGGTTGTTCCAGGTCTCAAGGTCGGCGATGGTTAACTGGTAGGAGATCGCAATCGACCAGAAGGATTGCCCGGCCTGGACAACATGATAAATCTTCCCGTCTGCATCCGGGGTGGCGATTTTCACCGGAATAATTAATTGCGAGACCGGCAGGCTCCCGGATGTGGAGCCGGATGTCGAACCGGGCGAGGATGCCCCCCCGGAGGACGAAACGCTGCCGCAGGCCTGTCCGCCGACATAGGCGGCTTGTAGGACGTAATAGGTCTTGCCGTTGGCGGTTGCCACGCCCGCCCCAATATGACAATAAGCCGCAGTCACCGCCGGGCGCATGTGATCGGGGTCGGCCCAGGCGGCCATGATCTGGTCGATGGCCATGTTGCCGACCGCGAAGTTTTCGGTGGCCCAGACGGTTCCGCCGCTGCCGTAGCCGGCTGCCGCGATCCGTCCGCGCACATCGCCGATATGCCAGGACATCTGATTGTCCGCCATGACCTGGGCTGTGTACTGGGCAACGGCGTTGACGATCGGGTCTTCGATCAGGGCCGGGTTGCCATAGGCCACCCGCAAGGTATTCATGGCCAGGATCAGTTCGTAGGCGCTCACTGCGGCGGGTGCTGGTTGGGATTGGCTGGCCTGAACGTTTCGGGGCGCTGAAAATAATCCGCTCCCGATCGCCATGACGACAAACCAGGTAATTAAATTTTTGAGACGCATATCGTTATTATAATCCGGCCTAGGGTCGCTTGCCGACAGGAGATTTCTCCTATATCGGCCTGGACGGGAGCCGCCAGGGATGCAAACAACTACAAGGATTGTTGTTTCCTGAGCAATAATCCGTAGACCCCCAGGCCAATCCCGGCTAACAGGGATAGCCCTCCGGCAACGGGCAAAACTACCGACCCTGGGGAGGGCCAGGCTGGCTCTGGCGTGGTGGCCGGGGCGGCGGTTTCGCTGACCGGCGTCACCAGCGGGCCTGGCGAAAGGCTGGCCTGATTTTCCTGGCAATTCGTGCCGCCATAGTGTTGACAGCAAAAATCATTCTGATACTTCTTCCATTCAAGCTGCTGCAACTCGGTAATCGTGTATTCAGCCGGGCAGACGCTTTCGGGATGATATTCCCAGCCTGATGGCAAAATCACTTCGCCGCACTCATCGCGTCAGTAGACGAGCGGGTCGCATTCACGGGTGGTGTGATTAATCACCACACGCGGCGCATCTGGGGTGGCAAAAACAGTCTGCACAATGCCAAAAGTCAGCAGGATGAAAGCGGAAATGATGAGAATCAATCTATTTCTGATTTTCATTCAGCGTAATCCTTGCGGTAAACGAAGACATCTTTCGCCGCTGAAAAGCCCATCGACTCATACAGTCTAAAAGCCGTATTGCGGTACGAATCGGTCTCAACCTGGATGACTTCTGCGCCATGGGCTTGCAGACGCCGCAGCCCTTCGGCCAGGGCGATACGTCCCAGGGCATATTTGCGAAAATCGGGATGGCAGCCAAGCGGCTCGATCTGCCCGACTAGGCGTCCTTCAACCTGCTGAAGCCAGCAAATGCAGAACGCAGCCAGTTTTCCATCTGGGGAGGCGACGACGATATCCAGGTTGGGGACATAATCGGGATGTTCGAGAGTCCGTTGACGCCATTCGACTGTCATATTCTTGCTCTCGAAAACGGTCTGGTGCAGTTCGACATAAGCCGCGATCTCGTCCTTGCCAGCCAATGAACGGACAACAAACCCTGGCGGGATGCGGTATTCCTTGACTGAAAAATCGCCGGGGCGCTGCAGGAAAACCTTCGACCAGGAATCTTCTCCCACCTCAGCCTGGTTTGAAAAACCGGCGGCTTCCAGTTCGCGCATCCGTTCGGCCTGATCGGGGAATACGGTTACGAACCAGCAGGAATGGCCGAAGGGAGTCTCACGGCTTTGGCGGGCGCGTTCATCGGCCCAGTTCAGTATCTCCGGGTGCAGGCAGGCGGCTTCCGGGTGAAAAGCGTAGTCGATGAACCAAAACGGAGTCTGCAATACGGCCCAGGCCAACAAGCGGCCCTGCGCATCGAACCACAGCCGGGTGTTTTCCGGCTCGTCGAGCGCCCAGGAACCCAGGCGGTAGGGCAGGTCGGTCACGCGCAGGTTGTCAGCGGGGGATTGGCGCGACAGGGCGAGCATTTGAAGTTTGTCCGCCTCGTCGGAAATCGGGCGGGAAGAAATATTCATATCACATACCTTGAATTATTGGGCGGCCTTCAAGACTTTCAAAGCGCGCAGCGTGACCCACGGATTGGGTTCTTTCTTGTTGCCAAAATTGCCCCAGGTCTTGCCGGTGTAATCGTATTCCAATAGCCAGCGGCCATGCGCATCTTGCTTATTTTGGATAAGCTGCAACGCATCCGCCAGCCGCGGGTCGTTCCCGTGGCCCAGGGCAACCAGGGCTTCGACCACTTGCAACAGATCGGTCACGTAAAAAACGGGAAAACCAAACTTCCACCAGTTGCCGCTGGGTTTGGCAGCGTAGGGCGATGGGTAGGAAGCTGTGGCCGGGTTTACGCTGAAAAGAAAGTCCACGCCTTGTTGGCTGGCGCGCTCGATCTGTGGCGTGCTGCGCTCTTTGGGTAGAAGGGCAAACGCCAGCATGACTTTGGCCGCGCCCCAGGCGCAGGGCTGTTTATCGTTGGCGCCGCAGGCGAAATTTGGGCCGCACTTACCGGCATAATAACGGATGGGCGCATCGCGCTCGGTCATGGGGGCGATGCCTTCGCCGGTTACGCTGCGCGCCATCCACTCGAAGGCGGTTGTGAGGCGCGGGTCGTCGCAGCCCAACTCGGTCAGGGCCCAACACAGGTTGCCCTGCAAGCAGTCGGCTGTGCCTGATGGTGCGCCGTTGGCGGTGAATTGTCCGTGTTCAGTCAGGCCTTTGTCAAGGATGTAAGCAC
Organism: Anaerolineae bacterium; assembly: GCA_022013685.1. GTDB lineage: Bacteria > Chloroflexota > Anaerolineae > Anaerolineales > Villigracilaceae > UBA8950. The sequence goes on along the minus strand of JAKLPV010000097.1, from coordinate 26,657 downwards.
AGGCGCGGGCAATGCGATCGTCACAGTGCGCAGACGCTCCCAATTGCGCCAGCAGGATCAGCGACCAGACGGTCGAAGTATATTTGGGACCATAGCCGGGGCCGGGTTCGACCCAATAGCCTTCCTGGTTCATGTTTGCCAGAACTGCCGCGATCGGGCCTTGTGTATGGGCCAACCCGCGCGCTGAGAGCAGTTCGGGAGAATCTGACGGTAGGTTGAGCAAGTCCCGCAGCGCCAGGTAGCGCACGCCGGGGTTATCGGATTCGAGCAGCCAGGTAAGCGAGTCGCCTTTTAATTGAGCTTGCCAGGACATGACCAACTCCTTTCTAGCGTTTCAAAGCCTTTCGGACATCCCGCAAATGCTCGTTGATATGAGCATCGACAATATCGAGATGTTCTTCGGGGCTGTAATCTCGTGAGCCTTTTTTGTAGGGGACGAGAGTCAGGGCCGGATTAAGAATGTTCGCCTGGATGATGGTGTGGGCGGCCTCGAAGCGTTCCAGCACACCGGCCAGGTTAAGATGCGCCATCGCATCCACGCCACCCTGGTTCAGGTCGATGAAACGACCCTTGAGCGGCGATGGTTTGCGGCCCTTGACCAGATCGTTCAGGTTGTGGGCAAAACTCTCGTGCCAGAAGGTCAGGTGCGCCAGCACGTCTTTGGCCGACCAGAGTTCGTAAACCAGCGCATTCGGGTCGGGCAGGGCCTGGTAGACAACGCGCAACTGCCTCACGGTTTCGTTTAGATGTTGAAGGTGGAGTTCTCGCGATTCCATCTTTTTAGCGCCCTGCCGCGTCATTCTGATGGCATTCTGAGCATTGTTGGTCATGGAGCGAAATGACGCCGGAGCATTTTTCACAGGTCCATTTTGCCAGTTCCTGCACTTGAAACACGGCAACACCCTTCATTTTGACTTGAATGCTATTTTCCACCAGGCTGACGTTGTAACGTTGATTGTAACTTTTTTCCAGATTCTTGATTGGTTTGCACGGAAAATCTGCGCATTCGAAGCAATAGGCATGGCCTTTTTGGTGGGCGCAGTTTTTAATCTGGCACGTTTTGCAGCGTTCCGGTTTATGCAGATCGTCGCCAAGGCAGCCATTGCAGGGTTTCCTGGCCTTCAAATGAACATAGCAAACCATGCAATTCATCCCACATGGAGCAAACAGGTGAGCCGGAATAACAGGCGGCATTTTCACGCCTTAACCTCCTTCGGTCGAACAACCTTTTTGGCTTCCTTTAGCGCCCAGACGTAATGCGCAGCCGTGACGGAATTCAGGTAGGCCATCAGCGTGTTGTTGTTCATCCAACCGAACAGACCTGGGGTGGACAGGTCAGCATCCGAAAGGTTCTCAATGAATTGTATCGTTTTTTGATGAGACTCGCGGAACAAGTCCAGCGCCTCCCCGGCTGAAAGCTGCTGATGTCTCTCATAAATGGCCTGGTTGAGGGCCGGAAGCTGGCTCCACTTGTAGCCCGGCGCTGGCACGGCGGGCGTTTCTCCGCGCAGACCGGTTTCGTACCAGGTGAAGAGCATTTGCTGCCATTCGTAGAGATGTGCCAGCACATCTTTGACCGCCCAGGCGCCAGGAGCAGCAGAAAAGGCGAGTTGTTCAGGCATTAGCGATGCGAGGAATTTTTCCAGTTTGGCGTATTCTTTTTGGGCAGAAGCGAGCAGTTGGGCTTTGTTGAGTGGGCGGGACATGATTTTCTCCTTTTATTTTGTGACAATGACCGGGTGGCGCAGGATGGTCTTGAGTTTTTCGGGTGCGGCCAGGCGCGGGTCGCCCAGGTAGATTTCGTGGTGCCTGCCGCCGCGCTCGACCAGGTCCTGGCAGCCGTTCTCGTCCATGAAGACGCGCATCGTTTTAACGGTGGCAGGCTCGGCGGCGTAAGGTCCGATGTGCATCATCTGAACGCATAACCCCTCGTGGAAGGTGTCCAGGCGCAGGCGGGCGAACCCCGGCTGGTCCCCTTTCTTCTTGCGCATCTGGGTTAGGGCTTCTGCGAACAGGGCCGGGGTGACCAGTTCTGGAACCATGATCATGACCGTGTAGAACCAGTTGTCTTTGATGCTGATATCAAACCGGCCATCCTCGACCCACCACAAGCCCTCCATGGGCATGACGGGATAGTCGACCGGGATTTCTGTGCGCTTCTTGGCCATGAACTTGAGCGTGTAGGCCGCGCCGTAGAGCGCCTGCGTGTTTTCGGCGAAGAGCGGCGAAGTGCCGGGCTCCATGCCGGTTTCGATGACGCCGTCGATCATCAGAAATCTGAGCGCAGGCACATCCACCAGTTGCGGCATTTTGGCCGAAGGGAGGTAGAGATGCTTGTAGATTTTTTTGAGATCAAGTGTTTCCATTTTTAAGCCTTTCCATCAGTCTTTCGGGTGTTGTTTAAGTTCGTTCCAGGCGTGGATGGCCGCGCGTAGCCCGGCGCCGGGGTTGGCCTTGAGATACTCGCGGATGTGCCGGTTGTACTCGAACTGCGGCGCAATTTCTTTTTTGACGAGGGGGCTTTGGGCGGCTTTCCAGGCCAGGATGGCTTCGTGCAGGGTTTTGCCCTGTCCATTGTGGATAAAATCGCGCAGGGTGGCGTCGAAGTGAAACGAGCGGCCGGTTTCCCGCTCGAAGAAGGCGCGCAGCCCTTGCGAACAATGCCAGCCTGGGCCAATCACCGTCGCGCGGGTAAAAGTGGCTGGCATCTGGCTTTTTGCATTTTTGCGGGCGGCTGGATGCGGCCTGTGTTTACCACCGGTTTCAAGGTAGTTCACAATGCGCTCTGTCAGCACCTGTTTCGAACCGCCGGTGGATAGACCGCAGCCGCGACAAAAGGCGGCTAATTCTTCCTTGAGCCAGTAGTAGCGCAGCAAGGTCTCGGCGCTAAGTTGAGAATCCAACACGGGGCGCGTCATATCTGGGTTACCTTCCGCTCAAGAAGTCGCCAACGATGATGGCAAATTCACCGGCTTGATCCTGGAAGGAGAAATGGCCTGTATTTTTGATCACCGTAAACTGCGCGTTTGGGAAGGCGTCGCCGTACAGTCGGCTGGCGGCTTCGCTCTGCAGATCGTCCGCGCCATGGATGACCAGCACCGGAGCGCTGACCTTTTTGAGCGCGGCGCGGTAATCGTGACGCTGGCCCATGCTGACGTACATGCCCCAAGTCATCCAACCGCCGGGCTTGCCCTGCTGGATGGTTTCATCTTCCTGAATATCCACCACCGAGATGTAGTATTCGCCGAATTTCTCATCTCGCGCAACCAGCTCGGCTTCCGAGTGAGAGAAGAGCGTGTTGAAATCAAAGTAGTCTTTCATAAAGGCATCGTATTCGGCCAATTGGTTTTCGGGCAGCTTGGCGCGCACACTGGCGAACAGGTCGCTCTCGGCCTCGGGCTGGGGCATGACCAGGGTATTGGCCGGCGAAACCAGCACCAGCGCCTCGACATGCTCGGGGAATTCGCCCGCATATAAGGAAGCCAGAAAGCCGCCCCACGAGTGGCCGATCAGGATCAGCTTTTCCTCGCCAAGAAGTTGACGGATGCGCTCGATGTCGGCGATCTGCGCCCCCAGGCCGAGTGCCTGGTCGAGCGCGGTCATGTTCTCGTACATATTTTGCGACTCGAAGCGGTCGATCGGACGGGTGGATAAACCGCAGCCGCGTTGGTCGTAGTAATGGAAGCGGTACTCGCCGGTCAGCGGCGCCAGCCCGGCCATTGGCTCGCGGAAGGGCATGCCTGGTCCGCCGTGGATAATCAGCACATTGCGGCCTTGGCCCTCGGCAAAGTGGTAGATCTGGATATCAGCCTCTACTTGCCAGAAGTCCGGGTCGCCGCTTTGAGCGGGCGGCGTTAACGGCGCGCGCAGATTCTGCCCGGCACTGACCATGCCGGGCTGGTATAGTGGCTGTTGGGTCATCCACCACATGCCGCCTGCGCCTAAGGCCAGCACGATAATTACAGCAATAATGATAACGAAAACCGTTTTGCGTTTCATATTCAATCCTTTTCGTATAGAAGGTCAACCCTTGCCGGGAAAATGACCCTTAATGAGCGGGTTCCACTTCTTCCATGATCAAATCTGTCAGGGCTTTGGGCGCTGCAAGCATTGCCATGTGCCCGGTTTCCAACTCACGCACGCTGGGCTGGGAGAGTCGCGCGAGCATCGTATCCTGTCGTTCGGGAGGCACACTTTTATCTTTCAAGAGCCTGATGTAGGTTGCATTGGGCAGGGGTGAGAAGGCGTTGACAGATGTCAGGTAAAGGCCGGGCATTTCCGGGGTGAAGCGTGAAATAATCTGTTCGCTGTCCTGCGGGCTGAGATCGTTGCACAACTCCGCGCGCAGCATCTCCGGCGAAGGCGTAAGACCTTTTGGATTGAGCTTGAACAAGGCGCGCAAGATTTGCCGATTGACGAATCCGAGCGCATCCACAAAAGAACCACCCGATGGCGGAATTACAGCGGCGACAAAGATACAGCGCTTGATCCTTGTCCCCAGCCGCGCCATGAGTCCGGGCGCAAGCACGCCCGCCAGCGAGTGCATCACCAGGATGATCGAATCAATTCCCCGACGGTCAAGTTCGGCGACCAATGCTTCGCTGCAATTTTCGGGGGTGGCTCCGGCAACTCGCCCCGGAATGTCGAGTGCCACAGATGGGATGGATAACTCGTCCATGACGCGTTCCCAAACCCATGCGCCTGTTCCGGCGCCGTGCAAAAATACGATCGTAGTTTCGTTGGACATCTTATTCTCCTTGGTTTTGATTTTTGGCTATGGATAAAATTCTGACGTAGCCTGCGCCCATTCTTTGACCATCTGGCAGACTTCGGGCGGCTCCAGCACGATCACAGCCGGGCCATAGGCCAGGGCATTGCTGGCTGCCGCGTAGACATCCGGCGCGCTGAAAGTGACCATCACCGAGCCGTCTGGCTGCTCATCCAGTGTTTCCCAGTATCCGCGTGCATATTGGGCCAGATGGGCAAACTGCGCCGCAAAGCGCATCCGAACCTTGAGTTGCGGGGCATCCTGCCACTCCTGCGCCATGTAAGCGCGGATGTTGAAATCGACAGGCGCGGGAAAGGCCTGATCGGTCAGACTTAACCCCGCGATGCGATCCACCCGGAAGGTGCGCAACGCCAAACGCAGGTGACAGTAGCCGACAACGTACCACCAGCCGGATCGGTGAACCAGCGCATACGGATCGAGTTCACGCTGCTCACCGTGCGGATTGCTGCCGCTATGGTAGATCATGCTGACCTGACGGTTTTCCCGCACCGCCCGACGTAACTTCTCCAGGCTGGGGGCCAGTGCCTCGATATCGGCGCGGTTCATGCCGGTGGCTACCAGCGCCCGGCGCGCCCAGGCGATCTCCTGGCGCTGCTCGTCAGGCAATACATTCTCGAGCTTGGCCAGCGCACCCTGGGCGGACTCGTGGTAGAGCGTACCCCACATTTCACCGGCCAGGCTGGTTCCCAGCGAGACGGCCACGGCTTCCTCAGGGGTAAAAACCAGCGGCGGCAGTTTGTATCCGCGCACCAGCGAGAATCCACCATACGGGCCGCGCTCTGCGTAGACGGGTACGCCCATTTCGTCGAGCATCCCGAAGTAGCGGTGCAGGGTACGGACAGAGACTCCCAGCCGATCTGCCAGAACTGCGGCTTTCTGCCCCGGTTGGCGCTGAAGGATAAGAATCAGGTTGATCAAGCGGGTTGCAACAGTGCTCATCGGTCACCTTCTGACATGATTATAGGATGGGTATATGTCATATTATGACATAATTAAACATTTGCCTGGCGAATTTCGGCCTAATCTTTTTTTATTGGCCTCCATTTCGGTTGCCTTGCGGATGGGCCTGCTTTTTCGTCAACATGCCAGCCTATGCTATAATCCGCTAGATTATGAGTGATTTGAGCGATTCATCATTGGTGCAGATCAAGGGCCTTAAAGATGGCTTGCTGGTGACCCTGGGCGATGCAGCCTGGTCGGTGCTTCAGGAAGCATTGTTGAATCGCGTCGAACAACAGGCCTCTTTTTTTCAGGGGGCGCGGCTGGCGCTCGACGTTGGCAACCAGGTGCTAAAGGCGGCAGAGATGTCTGCCTTGCGGGATACGTTGTCAGAGCGCGGAATTTTGCTCTGGGCGGTTCTTTCAAACTCGCCGACCACCGAGAACACCTCCCAAATGCTTGGGCTGGCGACCCGCATCCATAAGGCCCGCCCAACCGAAATCCAGGCTGCCAAAGGCATCGACCACGAGTCTGCCCTTTGGGTGGATCGCACTTTGCGCTCAGGCGTGCGCGTCGAGTATCCGGGGAACGTTGTCATCGTTGGCGATGTCAACCCGGGAGCCGAAGTGATTGCAGGGGGCAGTGTTATCGTTTGGGGACGCTTGAGGGGCGTGGTTCATGCCGGGGCGCAGGGCAACCGCGAGGCAACTGTGCGCGCGCTGGATTTATCCCCGACCCAGTTGAGAATTGCGGATGAGATCGCTGTTGCCCCTGCGCGGCGCGATGCACCAAAACCGGAAATTGTACATTTACGCGATGGCCGTTTGCAGGCCGAATCATGGAAGCCTGGCTAGGAGAGACGAATGACAGGAAAAGTAATCACAATTACATCGGGAAAAGGTGGTGTTGGGAAGACCACCGCTGTCGCCAACCTTGCCGTGGCGCTGGCTTCTGATGGCAAAAAAGTAGTCTGTATTGACGGCGATATTGGCCTGCGCAACCTCGATGTGGTCATGGGCCTTGAAAACCGGATTGTCTACGACATCGTCGATATAATCGAGGGTCGCTGTAAAACCCGCCAGGCCATGATCCGTGATAAACGCCTGCCGGAGCTTTTCCTGATCCCTGCCGCCCAAACCCGTGATAAAAATGCCGTCTCACCGAGCGACATGATTCGCCTGTGCGACGAACTTCGCCAGGATGTGGACTGGATCTTGATCGATTCACCAGCGGGCATCGAACGCGGCTTCCGTAATGCCATCGCCCCCGCTGACCGGGTCTTGATTATCACCAACCCTGAAATGTCGGCTGTGCGCGATGCCGACCGGGTGGTGGGACTGCTCGAGGCCGAAGAGAAAGGCCCCCCGTCGCTGGTGGTCAATCGTTTGAACCCTTCGATGGTTAAACGCGGCGATATGCTTTCTGTCGACGATGTCTACGACTTGCTGCGAATAGATGTGATCGGTATTGTCCCTGAAGATGAAAATGTGATCGTGGCTTCCAATAAAGGTGTGCCCCTGGCGCTTGAAGCCAAAAGCCGCGCCGGAATAGCCTTCCGGAACATTGCCCGCCGCCTGAATGGGGAGCAGGTTCCCTTCCTTGATCTTGAGTCGCAGGGGTTATGGGATCGCCTTTCGCGCCTGGCGGGGAGGAGATAGCCATGTCTTTTTTTGAGCGACTGACCGGTAAAAAGAGCGCCTCCAGCGCCAAGGAACGCCTGCAATTGGTACTCATTCACGACCGGGTTGATCTGACCCCGGCTGTGTTGGAAGCTTTGAAAGAAGAACTCCTGGCGGTTATCTCACGCCATATCGATATTGATCCATCCAGTGTGCACGTTGAACTGGCGTCTGAGGGCCGCAGCCAGCGGCTTGTGGCTGATATTCCGTTAAAACCCGCCGTGCGCCGTCGCGCTGGATAATTTGGCTTTTCATTTCCATGAGTAGGTAAAAATGATTCGCGGAGGTTTTTGGCGTTACTTTGATTTCTCTTTGGTGGGGGCGATGACTATTCTGGTGATCATTGGTGTCACCATGATTCGTTCTGCAATTGCAGGCAACATCGAGTTGACAACCACGACCCCTCTGGTCAACCGCCAGATTATTTTTGGTGTGGCGGGCTTTGTGATGCTGCTTGTGATGGCGGCCATCGACTACCGCGTTTGGGGTTCGCTCAGTTTGCAGTTATACATCGGAATTATTGCTGTTTTGCTGGCGTTGAATATTATCGGCGGTGCCTTGTTTGGGTCGGCGCGCTGGTTCCAGACAGCTCTGGTCAACATTCAGCCTTCGGAATTTGCCAAGATTGTGATGATTTTGGTCATGGCCGATTTTTTTGCCAAGCGCTTGCAATTAATGAGCGATCCAAAGTGGACAGTGCGCAGCTTTCTGATGATGATGGGTATTACCATCTGGGTCTTGCTTCAGCCGAACTTGAGCACTTCGATCGTGTTGATCGTGATTTGGTTCGTGCTTTTATGGATCGCCGGCTTGCCGCTTAAACACTTGATCGCATATGTTTTAACCGGTATTGCGGTTATTTCAATCACTTTCCCGCTGTTGGTCGAGTTTGGCGTTTTGCAGGAATACCAGCTTCGCCGTATTACCACTTTTATTGCGCCTGATCCGAATGCCCGTTACGGTGATACCTATAACATTGAGCAGGCCCTGATTTCGATCGGCTCCGGTGGTTTGTTCGGTCAGGGCTATGGTCAAGGCCCGCAGGTCCAGTTACGCTTTTTGAAAGTGCGTTGGTCGGATTTCATCTTTTCGGCGACAGCCCATGAGTTGGGCTTTATCGGCGCAGTCTTGATCATCCTGCTGATGGCCTTTGTTGTTTATCGCTGTCTGTGGGCAGCGCGGTTAGCTCCGGATGCTTACGGGGCGTTAATTTGTTATGGCGTAGCCACCCTGATCGCCTTTCAGGCGCTGGTCAATTTGGGCGTCAATCTAAATGTGCTGCCTGCCACCGGCCTGACCCTGCCTTTCCTTAGTTATGGCGGCAGTTCATTGGTGGCGAACATGATCGCGATCGGCCTGGTTGAAAGCGTGATTATGCGTCGCAAGGTAACTGAATCTTAATTCCCTGGAGGCTTTTTTTATGGATCTATCTCCCGTTCGGGTGCGTTTTGCGCCCTCCCCAACCGGGCGTATGCATATTGGCAACGCTCGTTCGGCGCTTTACCCGTTCTTGCTGGCTCGCCGCACAGGCGGAACCTTTATCTTGCGTATCGAAGACACTGACCAGAAGCGTTACGATCCGACCGCTGAGCGGGAGCTGATCGAAGGCTTGCGCTGGCTGGGCCTGGATTATGACGAAGGGCCGGATATTGGTGGCCTGTGCGGCCCTTACCGTCAGACGGAACGCCGCGAAAGCTATCACGAACACGCCTGGAAGCTGGTCGAACTCGGCCACGCTTTCCCCTGCTTTTGCACGCCGGAGCGTCTCAGCCAGGTGCGCCAGGAACAGATGGCTGCCAAGCAGAATCCGCGTTACGACGGTCACTGCCGCGCGCTCGACGCTGACGAAGCCCGCCGCCGCGCCCAATCCGGTGAAAAATTTGTCATTCGCTTCAAGATGCCCAAGGAAGGCTCCATCACGGCTACCGATTTGCTGCGCGGCTCGATCACGACCGAAAACTCGGCGCTGGATGATTCTGTGCTCTTGAAATCAGACGGCCTGCCTACCTATCATCTGGCGGCCATGGTCGATGATCACTTGATGGGCATCACCCATGTTATTCGCGGTTCCGAGTGGCTGCCGTCAATGCCGCTGCACATGCATGTCATCCGCGCTTTTGGCTGGGATGCGCCGCAGTTCGTTCACCTGTCTGTTTTTCTGAAGCCCTCCGGCAAGGGTAAGCTGAGCAAACGCGATACCGCCCAGGCGCTCAAGGATGGTTATTCGATCTTCCTGGGCGACATGAAGGATTTGGGCTATACCCCCGAAGGGGTGCTTAACTGGATTGCGCTGATGGGTTGGGGTGTTTCGGAAGATGATGTCTTAACCCTGGATGAGATGATCGCCCGTTTCAATGTGGACAGCCTGACCCCCTCCCCGGCGGCGATCAACTTTGCCAAGCTCGATCATTTCAACGGCACCCACATCCGCCTGATGCAGCCTGCCGACCTGGCTGGGCGCGTCAAGCCTTTCCTGACCGGGGCGGGCTATGCGGTGGATGACGAGAAACTGCTCAAGATCATCCCGTTGATCCGCGAGCGGCTGGTCACGCTCGATGACTGCCTCCAGTTTGCGGGCTTTTTCTTCAAGGATGATGTTTCACCCGACCCGCAGGAATTGGTCGCCAAGGATCTGACCGCGTCCCAGTCTGCGGATGTGGCGCGCAAGGCCCTCGAGATTCTCTCCGGGCTGCCCGCCCTGACCCATGAAACAGCCGAGCCGCCCCTGCGCCAGTTTGTAGAAGAATCCGGGCTGCACCCGAACCAGATTTTTGGCATCCTGCGCGTAGCGGTCACCGGCCAAAAGGTCAGCCCGCCGCTCTTTGAGAGTATGGAGATTATCGGCCGCGAAACGGTCCTGGCCCGCATCCGCCGCGCCGTGGATACGCTGGCCGGCCTGTAAATCGATTGTGAATTCGAAAAGGAGGTTGTTCGCGATTTGCGAACAACCTCCTTTTGATTTTGGAACTCCTACCAGGCTTTGACGCGTTTGGGCGTGATTTTGATCAGCAGGTTTTCCTCGGAATCGAGCCAGCTCTGCGGGTCGGGAGCCAGGACGCCCTCCGGGCCGAGGTATTTGGCATAGACGCGTTCGATACGGGCGCGAGTCTCGGCTTTGGGGGTGTTGACCAGTTCGGCAGTGCCTTCGATCGTGACCGCGGCCATCTGGCCTGCGGCTTGTTCGATATCGATGACGATGGCGCATTTTGGATTGCGCTCGAGATCTGTGATCTTGCGCGTCGAACGATAGGAACTGACCCAAATGAAGCCATCCTCCCACAGGAACCAGACCGGGACAACATGCGGCTGCGCTGCGGGAGAGGCTGTCGCCAGCCGGGCCAGTAAGGGCCGCGAGAGAAACTCTTGGATTGCGGATGTAATTTCAATGCTCATGCTAAACCTCGAAGGCGCTGTTTGTAGTTTATTTTATTCATGGAAGAATGCTGAGAGAGGCGGCGCTATGTTTTCAGGGATGTTCTCTCCCCAGGCGTTGCCGTCGATGATCTCGCCCGTTGGCTGGCCCTGCGGGTCAATTTTGAAGAAGATCGGGATGGCCGAAACATCGAATCCGAGCGATTCATCGCCCCAACCCCACAGATCAACATCGACCCGGATCAGGTATATGCCTTCAAAGGCATTCAGCATCAATTCGTTTTCATCTGCCAGACTGACAGATATGCTTTCGCAGGCCGGTCACCAGGTTGCGTCGAATTCGACCACCGGCAGCATGCCCATTTCGGCGGCTTTTTGGGCATGGCTGAGCAGTTGTTCTTTCAGGCTGCCATCTTTGGGGTCAAGGGCAACGGTGATCAACTCGGGGGCGGTCGCCTGGCTAACGGCTGGCTCGGTCGAGGTTGACGTGGGTGTGTTGGCGGACTTAGCGACGGTGGCTTTAGGCTGTTGGCTTGGCGGCAGGCTGACGGGCGCTGCCGGTTCCGGGAACAGAAAACGGCAGGCCAATAGACTCAGCGATAGCGAGAGAAGTAGGGCTATTTTGGGCTTTGATGCTCTCATGGAAGACTCTCCAGTGGTGGGATTTGATCTGCTCCGGGGATCTGGATGCTGACCGCTTTCTGGATGATCGGTCTCAGGCAGGTGGTCCCGTTGCAGCTCATGTAGGTGACCAATATCTCTATTTTTTGCGACTTGTCACCCGCCGGAAGGTTGACCGGCAGGCTGAGTATAACCGGCCCGGCCGGGTAGATGAGCAGTTCGCGCGGGTCGACCGGCGGGGTTTGCGGCGGCAGGTTTTCAGTCAGCGGGCCGCTCGCTTGCAGCGGGGAATCTGCTGGCAGGGCCAGCAGGGTTGGGCGGCCGACGCCGTCGATGCCCTTGGCGGGAATGTCCTTGCCATACAGGTGAAACCCGGCCCGCAGTGGGGTGAACGTGGCGGTCAGCAGGAAATCCCCACTCAGGGTCCGTTCCAGTGAAACGGCGACTCGCACCTCGGCCTCGTCGAAGGCTGCCAGCGGTGTGGAATTACCCGGAGCAAAATCTGCGGAGGGGGCGCAGGCAACGGCCAAGACGATCAGCGTTGCGAGCGCCTCGAAAACGGCGGCCAGGCGCAGGGCAAGAGCGAGTCCGCGCTTTTTATACATCAAAATACAGGCTCATTTCGTAGGGGTGCGGGCGGTTGCGGACGGCCAGCGCTTCGCTCTGGTACTTGGCTTCGATCCACTGCTCGATCATCTCTTCCTGGAAAACGCCGCCGGCCAGCAGGAACTCGTGATCGGCCTTGAGCGCGCTGAGCGCTTCTTCGAGCGAGGTTGGCAGGCCCTTGATGCTGGCGCGCTCGGCGTCGCTCATCGCGAAGACATTCTTGTCAAACGGGCCAAAGCCTTCCGCGGTTGGGTCGATCTTGTTGCGGATGCCGTCTAGCCCGGCCATCAGTTGGGCGGCCAGCGCCAGGTAGATGTTGCAGGTCGCGTCGGGAGGCCGGAACTCGAAGCGGGCGGTTTCGGGTTGGGTGGCATATTTCGGGATGCGGACTGCTGCCGAACGGTTGCCAAGCGAGAAAAAGGCGTTGATCGGCGCTTCAAAGCCGGGGATCAGGCGGCGGTAGGAGTTGGTCGAGGGGTTGGTAAAGGCCAGGACTGCCGCGCCGTGCTTGAGCAGCCCGCCGATGTAATAGAGCGCCTCCTGGCTTAAAAACCCGTAGCCATTGGCATCATAGCAGACATTTTTCCCGTTCTTGAACAACTGCTGGTGGAAGTGCATGCCGCTGCCGGCTTCGCCATACAGTGGTTTGGGCATGAAGGTCGCGGTCTGCCCGCGTTTGTGGGCGGTCATCTTGGTGACGTATTTGATCGCCATGGTGGCGTCGCCGGCTTCGAGCAGGCCCATCATCGGGGTTTCGATCTCCAACTGGCCCGGCCCGCCGACTTCGTGGTGATGGTACTTGACCGGGATGCCCATTTTCTCGAGCGTGATACACATTTCGGCGCGCAGGTTGTAGAGCTGATCTTTGGGAGGAATGGCGTGGTAGCCGCCGTGCAGCGGGATGTAATGCCCATGCCCGCCGGCGGCGCTGTTCCAATCGGCTTCACTGCTTTCGAGCGCGTAGCTGGCGCGGTTGACGCCGTATTCGTAGCTGACTTTGTCGAAAATGTAGAACTCGTACTCTGGCCCCCAGCGGCTCTGGTCGGCGATGCCGGTTTCTTTCATATATTCTTCGGCGCGGATGGCGATGTTGCGCGGATCGTTGGCAAAGGTGGCATGAGTGTCGGCCTCGAAGGTTTTCGAGATGAAGCTCAGGGTTTTGGCCTCCCAGAAGGGATCGATAAAGGCGGTCGAAAGGTCTGGAACCAGCACCATATCCCCCGATTTGACCGATTTCAGCCCGACCGAAGAGCCGTCGAAGCCGACGCCCTGTTCCATCAAATCGGGCGTGAACTGGCTGGACGGGACGGTCAGATGCCGCCAGCGGCCCCACAGGTCGGTGAATTTGATGTCGACCATCTGGATGTCACTCTGTTCGATGTACTGCCGTGCTTGTTCAAAGGTTTGGAACATGTAGGAGTCTCCTTTTGAATGGTTGAGGCCTCCTATTTTTAGCATTTGCGCCCCCACTTTGCCAGTGCCTTCCATCATCAAAAGCGCTGGCGTTCATCCCGTTTAATTGGGTTGAGAAACATCAAGGTTTCACGCAAAGACGCCAAGGGCGCAAAGGAAATCAAAAAACTTTGCGTTCTTTCCCGAAGGACATCGGGACGATGTGCGGCTTTGCGTGAACAATTATCTTGGTGGAAACTTTGGCTTATAATCACATTATCTTACATCCTGAGAGAAACCATGAACCCCTATCAGCAACTTGCCCAGGCCCTTGACGCCCTGCCCAACGGATTCCCACCCACGCCGGATGGCGCTGAACTGCGCCTGCTCGAAAAGCTCTACACCCCAGAAGAAGCCGCCCTGACGGCCCAACTCAGCCCGCACTTGGAATCGAGCGAGGAGATCGCCTCGCGGCTGGGGCTTGTCCATGCCGAGTTGCGCAAAATGCTCAAATCCCTGACCAAGCGCGGATTGATCGAAGCCGGGCGTACCGAAAAAGGATTAGGCTACGCCATTTTGCCCTTCGTGGTTGGGATCTACGAATTCCAGGCCAATAGCCTCGACGCCGAACTGGCCGCGCTCTTTGAAGCCTACTTCCAGCAGGGATTTCACCGGGCGCTTGAGATCAAGCCGCAGGTCCACCGGGTTATCCCTATCGGCGAGAGCGTCAAAAACAACATGGAGATCCGGCCCTACGAGAGCGCTGCCGGCCTGGTCGATTCTATGCAATCCTGGGGTGTGCTCGATTGCATCTGCCGCAAACAAAAAGCGCTGATCGGCCAACCCTGCGAGCATCCGCTGGATGTGTGTATGATGCTCAACGAGCGCCCGAATGCCTTCGACGCCACGCCCGCCATCCGCGCCCTGAGCCGCGAAGAGGCCCACGCCACCTTACGCCGCGCTGCCGAAGCTGGGCTGGTCCATTCGGTCAGCAACAACCAGAAGGGGCTGTTCTACATCTGCAACTGCTGCACCTGTTCTTGCGGCATTTTACGCGGCATGGCCGAGTTGGGCATTGCCAATGTGGTTGCCAGTTCGGCCTTCGTGCTGCAGATCGATGAGACCTTATGCAGCGCCTGCGGCGCTTGTATTGAAACTTGCTCGTTCGAGGCCCTGACGATGGGCCTGACCGCCCAGGTTACTGAAATTCGCTGTGTGGGTTGTGGGGTTTGTGTCCAGTCCTGCCCGAGTGATGCCCTCGGGTTGGTGCGCCGTCCCGAGGAGCAGGTCAAACCTGTCCCTGAGACGCTGGCCGAGTGGGGCGTTCAACGAATCGAAGCCCGCAGGAATGCTGGCTAATACATCCAGAGGAGCATGACCATGAAACCCTACCAGATCAAACCCGACTCGAAAGTCGATCTTTCCAAACACGACCCCGGCGACCGCAGGGAATTTGAAGGCAGCAAGGAAGAATCCTTGCTTGAACTCAAAAAGCTGACCGAACGTCTCGGCGAATTGCAGGAACTGCTCTATGCTGAAAATAAACAGCGTGTGCTGGTGGTCTTGCAGGCCATGGATACCGGCGGCAAAGATGGAACCATCCGGCGCGTTTTTGTCGATGCTAACCCGAAGGGGGTGCGTGTTGCCAGTTTCAAGGTGCCAACACCCGAAGAATTGGCTCACGATTACCTGTGGCGTGTGCATAAAGTGGTTCCTGGCAATGGCGAGCTCGTTATTTTCAACCGCAGCCATTATGAAGATGTGCTGGTCGTGCGCGTGCATAACCTGGTTCCGAAGCAGGTCTGGTCAAAACGCTACGAGCAGATCAATCAATTTGAGCGTTTGCTGGCTGAAAACGGCACGACCATCTTGAAATTCTTCCTACATATCGATCTGGATGAACAAAAAGAGCGTTTGCAAGCCCGTCTCGATGACCCGGCCAAGCACTGGAAATTTCGCCTGGGCGATCTCGACGAGCGCAAACTCTGGCCCGATTACATTAAGGCCTACGAAGACGCCTTCGAAAAGACCAGCACCAAGTATGCCCCCTGGTATGTTATTCCGGCCAATCGCAAGTGGTATCGCGACCTGGTCATTTCGCGCATCCTGGTCGAGACCCTTGAAGCCTTGAATATGGAGTATCCCAAATCCGAAGAGAACCTGGATGGGGTCGTGATCGACTAGACTTTTTGTCCCCTGAAAAAATTGCGATAGGCTTGGCTTTCATTGAGCAGGACGGTTAATTGAGACAGGTACTGCGCCTTGGCGGTTTCATCCGCCGGGGCGTTTGCTTGTCGGATGGTTAACCCGTCCGCATCGCTCTCACCCGCCAACTGCCCGCTGGCCTTCAGGTACTCAAACCCGCTGCGGATGGCCGCCTCGCCCTGTCCGCAGGCTGCGCCCAGTTCAGCCAGGCTGACCCGCCCTTCGCGCTGGTTGAGCACGAATTTCAGCACGCCCGCCAGCCGCGCCAAAAAGGCCTCGGGCGAGTTATCGCCGGGGTCCTGGGCAAACAGCACCAGCCGCCGGGGTTTTACCGTTTCCAGAATTGACTCATATACCCGCCGCTCCGGGGGCGTTGTCCATAAAATCAGCATTTCTGCTTCGGATAGCTCGTTCCGCCCTTTTCCGTTCAACCGTTTGCGGTCATTTCCCTCGGCGAAAAGCAGCGCATCCGGGTAATCCGCCCTAATCCGCTTCAAAGCCTCCATCCGTTTTTCTGCTTCGAAATCCGCTCGCGCATCCGCTGCCCGCAGGTCGATCGTTTCAATTTTAGGGGACTCAATTTCAAGCGGTTTTTCTGCTACGATCCGAAAATCGACCAGTTCCAGTGCCAGCTGCTTCTGGCCTTTAAAATCGCTGGTGCGCAGGGTATAAGCCAGGTCGAAGCGCCCGGATGGCTGCTCTTCCTTCGCGCCACCCCACCACAACGCGCTGGCGACATTTCCAGTTTCATCTCTGACCGTCAATTTGAGGTGTTCGCCCGTTTTGCCGATCTTCTGGCTGGCTGCCAGTTCCAGGTTGCGGGTCGCCAACAAGAGCGGCGGATTTCCGGCCCCGAAAGGAGCCATTTGCTCAATCTGTGCGGCAAGGTCGAGAGTCAGCTTATCTAGGCTGAGAAACTCGTCGATTTGCAATTCGGCCTGCGGGCGGGCGGCAGCCTTGAGTTGGCTTTCAACCGCTCGTGACAGTTCCCGCCGCAGGGAGGTCAGATTCTCGGCGGGCAGTGAAAGCCCGGCAGCCATCGGGTGGCCGCCAAAGCCGAGCAGGAGCTGCCCGCAGGCGCGAATGGCCTCGGTGATGTGGACTCCGTCCACCGAGCGGGCCGAGCCGCGGATTGGGTCACGGCCGGTCAGCAGCAGGGTCGGGCGCTGGTAGCGTTCAGCCAGGCGGCTGGCGGCAATCCCGATGATTCCGGCTGGCCAATCTGGATGATGCAACACCAGCGCGGCCTGTTCGAGCAGGGCCGGGTTTTCGCGCAGTTGGGCCTGCGCAGCCTGGGTGACCTGGCTGGTGAGCAACTGGCGTTCCTGATTCAGCCCTTCGAGTTGGGCGGCCAGCACGCGCGCTTTGGCCGGGTCGTGGGTGGTCAGCAGTTCGACGACCGAATTGGCGTCGCCCAGCCGCCCGATGGCGTTCAGGCGCGGCCCGAGCGTGAACCCGATATGGGTTTCGTTTAATTGCAGCGGATTCGTCCCGGCCAGTTCGAGCATAACCTGCAAGCCCAGCCTTTGATTGCGCCGCAGCTGTTCCAGCCCGCGCTGGACGAGATAGCGCGTATCCCCGCTCAGGGTGGCGACATCCGCCACCAACCCCAGGGCCGCCAGGTCGCGCAACGATTCGGGGGCCAGATCGGTGTTGGCATTTTGCAGCAGGGCTTCGGCCAGCTTGTAGGCCACACCCACCCCGGCCAGGGTCGCCAGCGGATGGCTTTCGGGCAGCCGTTTGGGGTTGATTACGGCCAGCGCCTTCGGCAGGGAACCTTCGGGCAGGTCGTGGTGATCAGTGATCAGCATGTCCACGCCGCGTGAGTTGGCATAGTCGACGGCTTTGTGTTCGCTGATACCGGTGTCGCAGGTCAGGATGAGCTGCGCGCCGCTGTCGATCTCGGTCTTGAGATACTCGATCTTGATGCCATGCGACTCTTTTTCGCGGATCGGAATGTGATAAGTAACGTTCGCGCCGATCGCCCGCAGGGTTTGGATCAGGACAGTCGTGGCGGTCTGGCCGTCCACGTCGAAATCGCCCCAGACGCAGATGCGCTCGTTTTGACGCAGGGCTTTCCAGATGCGCCGCAGGGCGGGCTCTATATCGGGCAGTTCGGAGGCCGGGGTAACGGGATACAGGCCTGGTTCGATGAAGGCCCGCGCAGCGCCCGCAGAATCGAAACCGCGCCGGGTCAGGGCGCGGCTTACGATCGGATGAAGTCCGAGTTCATCCAAATTTTGAGCGTTTACGGGGGCGGGGTCAAGCCAGGTGGGCATTAATCAAGGTCTTGCTGGAATTCGCCCGCATCCATGGTATGCAGCAATTCGGGCATGTCTTCGAAGACATCGACCATGCTGTGGGGCAGTTCGCGCATCATCGGCGGCAGGGGCAGGGTGGATGGGGCGCGCAGGCGGGCTGGGGCCGGCGGCGGCTTCAGGCGGGCTTTTTCATCGTCCATGGAGCGTTTGCGCAGGATGCGTTTGTCGGGGGAGAGCTCGCCGATATAATAGCCGAGCACGGAGTAGACTTCGCGGTTGGGTTGGACGAATCCGATCCATTCGCCCTGACGGTTGTACAGGTGCGGGTAAACGAGGAAGCCTTCCACGTCGCCGCGGGTGCTGTAGATGGGGATGGTGGCTGGGGTTACGGAGGTCATTGCTGCTGATTCCTCTTGATACGTGGACTATTGATGGCAACATCATTATACGTCCAATAACGGTTGACGAAGAAGTTCCAGAGCATGACGATGCCGATTGCGACTGCCAGGGTTATGTTGTGACTGATGAAGGTGTGGTGTTGGGAGGCTACTTGAATTGGCAGGTTTTCCAGGTAGACATCCAGCAGCGGTTCGCCGAATTTCAGGATCGGGATGCGAATCAGCAGGCCGATGGCGTTGACCATGCCAAATTGAAATAATTGCCCCATGAGTGGCTTGGAGCGCGATTCCGGGTAAGTCCAAAGACGATTCCAGGTAAAGTTGCTGATGACGGCGCAGATAAAGGAGATGCTTCCGGCGAGTACCAGGGACGCTCCGGCCAGGGCGACCAGCAGGTTCATCATGACGATGTCGATGACGGAGCCTGCTGCGCCAACAATGGCAAATTTTGTGAAGCGTACGCGTTCGTCGGGATTGTGCAAGATCATGGTCATGACAGCCCCAACTTTTCTTTGAAATAGGGGATGGTGCGGCGCAGGCCTTCCTCCAGGTCAACTTTGGGCTGCCAGCCGAGGATGTTTTGGGCGCGGGTGATGTCGGGGCGGCGGCGCTGCGGGTCGCGCGAGGAGCGGGCGTCGACATAGGTGATGCCTGCCGTGTTGGCGGTAAGGCGGTTGATGGTCTCGGCGAACTGGAGCAGGGTCATTTCAACCGGGTTGCCGATGTTCACCGGCATGTGCTCGTCCGAGTAGAGCAGGCGCACGATGCCTTCCACCAGGTCATCAACATAGCAGAAGGAACGGGTCTGCTGCCCGTCGCCGTAGACTGTCAGGGGCTGGCCGAGCAGGGCTTGTTTGAGCAGGTTGGGCAGGGCGCGGCCATCTTCCAGGTCCATGCGCGGGCCGTAGGTATTGAAGATACGCACGATGCGTGTATCCACTCCGTGCTGACGGTGGTAAGCCAGAGTCAGGGCTTCGGCAAAGCGTTTGGCTTCGTCGTAAACGGCGCGCGGGCCGGTGATATCGACATTCCCTGAATAATCTTCGCTTTGCGGGTGGACGAGCGGGTCGCCGTAGATTTCGCTGGTGGAGGCCAGCAGGTAGCGCGCATTGTTGGCTTTGGCCACACCCAGGGCATGGTGCGTGCCGAGCGCCCCGGCCTTCATGGTCTGGATCGGCAGGTTGAAGTAAGCCGTGGGCGATTGCGGATTGGGGCTGGCGGGCGAGGCGAAATGCAGGACAGCGTCTACCTTGCCGGGCACGAAGATGTACTCAGATACATCGCGTCGATAGAAAATAAAATTTTCGCTGCCTGCCAGGTGGGCGATGTTGTCCGGCGAGCCGGTGATGAAGTTATCCAGGCCGATGACCTGATGGCCTTCGGCAATGAGCCGGTCTGAAAGGTGCGAGCCGAGAAACCCGGCTGCACCGGTGATAAGAATGCGCATGAAAATTCTCCGAAAATAGGTTGTGGTTTTGTAGGGGCGCGCCTACGGGTTTATCGCCAGTCTATCTTTTGTATTAATCCATCGCCGGTAACCTGGCTGGTTTGCCCGCTGAAGATATCGACCAGCCACAGGTTGCCCTGATAGACGACCGCGATAAATGCGGTTTTATCCTGGTCCCCCGGCGACCAGAGCGGGGTTTGCGGCTCCAGGCCGGGCGCACCCTCGAGAGGGAAAAGCGTTTTGCGGTTCGAACCGTCCCGATCCATAACCACCAGGCGGTAGCCGCTGGTCTCGGATTGCAAGGGGGAAAGCGCTTGCAGGTAAGCGATTCGGAAGGCTTGTTCATCACCCAGCTCTTCGGCCGGTGAAGCGGATGGATAGGCGAACATGCCGGTCTGACGTATCATGCGCACGGTGGCGCTGGAGGTTAGCGAGAGAACACCCAGGTCGAAATAGGGTGACTCTTCCGGGTTGACCAGCCCCGGCGGCGGCGCGTGGTGAACGAAGTAAAGCGTACGCGAATCCGCTCCCCAGGTCAGGGGTGGGATGAGCGCCCAGTCGCTCAGGGTTTGCAGCGGCGCAATTTCGAGCAGGCTGACCAGTTCGCTATCCCTGAAGCTGACCAGTCCAATCCCGTCCGGGCGGGCATAGGCCAGGCGTTTGCCATCGGGTGACCAGGCAAAACTGCTGCCCCACCAGCCGTAGACGCCGCCGGTGTTGGCCTGGATGACCGGCCCCGGCTTGCCGATCACGCCGGCGGCGCTGAACTTGAGCGTGTACAGGTCGTTGTTGGCCTGCCAGCCGGGAGCCGCCGCGCGCGGTTCGACGGTGGAATAGGTGATATTGGTGGTTGTGCCGGGGATCCAATCGGCAAAGTGGATGACGTTGGCTACTCTCAAGTTGATCGGTTTGGCGGTCGGGTCGTCCAGGTTGATCGCCCAAAGGGTGTTGATTTCCTCGCTGGCGGGTTTTTCTGATTTGCGAGTGTAGAGCAGCCAATCACCTTTGGGCGAAAGCTTCAGGATGCGCCCGTCCAGGTCTGCGCTGGAGACAAGCGGGGTGCGCTTGGATGTTGAACCTTCCATTAACCAGGCGTTACCACCAGCCAGGTAAACCAGCCTGCCGTTAATGGGCAGGGACGAGAAGGGTGTTTGCACGCCAACCATCACAATTTCAGGCTGGGCGGGCTGCAGGATGACGGCTTTTACGATCGATGAGCCGGTTTCGATCCCGTTTTCAAAGAGACTCCGGGTGGTGATTTCCTGTATGCCGTTCCTGCCTTCCTGGATCAGGCGGGTTTCGCCTTGTGGCAGGGATTCATTGCGAATGGACTGACGTTCGAAGGCCAGGGTCACCTGGCGGGTGTCGAACTCTTCGCGCACGCGCAGGACGGTTACCTGACTGCCGTCCTGCACCAGGGCATAGACGGGTGGCTCGATCCGGTCCAGGCTGCCGACGGTCACGTCTGCCGCCTGAAGGGCCTGTTCAACGGCGCTGCCGGATGGAATCTCGACCGGCAGGCTTTGCCCATCCACGTTGACCGTAACGCGGATTTGCAGGTCGCTCGAGGAGACACGCGGCGCAAAACATCCGCCGAGAAGCAGGCTGGCGAGCAAGAGGAAAAGGGGGACCGGTTTCATGCGTGATGCTGGTATAATCCGCCTACTTAATTCGGCCCGTGAAGGTCATTAACCCGTTGGCGATGGTGATGTTTTCGAGTCGGAAGCCGGTTGCGGCGGGACCAAGCGCTCCGGTAAAGGCTTCATTGACAAGCGCGCTGATGGTGTTGTTCATTCCTTCAGGGGCGGGCAGGGGGCCAAAATCGACAGATTTGACCGTAATTTTGGGCTGGGCGTTTTCGTCAACCGCCGCAGAAAGCGTGATCCGCACGTTGGCGGCCAAATAACCTTGTTGCGCTTTTCCAAAAATCTGGATCTCGTTATCGCGCAGCAAAACCTGCGGCTCTGTCAGGAACGATTCAGGGTCGGATGCAATTTTTTGGGCAACCAGGGATGTCAACTGGGCTTCGTCGATTGTGAAACTTAACGCGCCGGTTTCTTTGGCAGTTTCGATGGCTTGTTTGAGTTGCTCTTCAACAGTGCCGGCAGTTTCGGTCGAGATCGGAATCTGGGTCTCCGGATACTCAGGCCCGCCGATGAACATGTTGCAGGCCAACGATGATAAAATTAACACGAGCATTGACAGTAAAATGTTTCTTGACATATCTTCCTCTCACTTTGAACTTATTTATAACCGGATAATTATAGCATGAGCGACTCTCAAAACCTGCCCGAGCTCAGCCTTTCAGCATTGTTGGAAGGATTGCTCTTCTCTGCCGCGGAACCCGTGACCTCAACCCAGTTGGGGGCGGCGCTCGAACTGACTTCAACCCAGGTCGAAAAGGGCCTGGAATCGCTCGAAGAAGACCTGCGCGCGCGCGGATTGCGCTTGCAGCGCCACTCCGGGCGGGTGCAGTTGACGACCGCCCCCGAAATGGCCGAACAGGTTGAGAACTTTCTCGGTCTGGAAGCGACCAGCCACTTGAGCCGGGCTGCGCTGGAGGCCCTGGCGATCATCGCCTTTCAGCAGCCGGTTACCCGTCCGCAGGTGGATGCGATCCGCGGCGTTAACAGCGACGGCGTGATGAAAAGTTTGCTAAGCAAAGGACTCTTGCAGGAAGTGGGCCGCTCTGAAGGCCCCGGACGCCCGATTTTGTATGGCACCACCCCTGATTTCTTGCAACACTTCGGTTTGAATTCGCTTTCTGAATTGCCGGCGCTCGATCTGGATGCCGGTCTGGAAAAAGATGTCCAAATGCTGAAAAGCTAACCTGCTTCTTTCTACCGGACAAACTTCGTGATAGTTTGTCATTTCGAGCGACAGCGAGAAATCTTTCTCATCGTGCGCAAGATTTCTCCCCGCTACGCGACTCGAAATGACAAGCACAAGCAACAAATTACTGTTCAAATTATTTTGTCTGGTAGAGAAACTCAGAAACCTACATTTAAAGAAGAAAGAGGAAAGACTGGTTTTCTTTCCTCTTTCTTCTTTTTATAATCCCAGCCATTTTTCAGTAAGCTTGGGCAGGTCGGCAGCGTTGCCCTGTTTGACGGTGCACTGCGGCAGTGAGCCCAGGAACAACCGCCCGTATTGTTTGGTCAGCACGCGCCGGTCGAGGATGGCGACCACGCCCCGGTCGCTGGCGGAGCGGATCAGACGCCCAAACCCCTGCCGGAATTTGAGAATCGCTTCAGGCACCTGGTACTCGCCAAACGGGTCGTCAAACGTCTCAGAGCGGGCGGCAACGATCGGGTCGGAGGGCACTTCAAACGGGATTTTTGTCAGCACCACCACCTGCAGTGATTCGCCGGGCACATCCACACCTTCCCAGAAAGAGCGCGTCCCCAGCAAAACGGCGCGGTCGGTATTCTTGAACGATTCCAGCAGGGCTTGCGGCGAAGCGCCCTCGCCCTGCTCGTAAACTTGAATATCCTGGTCGCGCAGGTAGGGGCCGATGGCTTGCGAGGCGCGCTTGAGCTGGGCATAGGAGGTGAACAGCGCCAGCATGCGTCCGCCGCTGGCAACCGCAGTCTGGCTGATGGCACGGTTGACGGCCTGTTCGTAGCCGGGAGAATTCGGCTCGGGGATGTCCTTGCCGATGAAGAGCAGGGTCGAGTTTTCGTAATCGAAGGGCGAGCCGAGGGTCAGTTCGTCGGCTTCCTCGGCCATCAGGGTGTTGCGCACATAGCCAAAATCACCGGCGGCGGTCAGGGTGGCCGAGGTCAGGATGACCGCTTCTTTTTCATGCCACAAATATTTTTGAATTAATGGCCCGATCCGCAGCGGAGCGGTGTTGAGCGTCAGGCGCTTGTTCTGCGGCTGGATCTCGACCCAGTAGATCGTTTCGGGCTTGGGGTCGTGCATCATGCCGCTGATGGCGGTTTCGGCCTCCACCAGGCGGCGGTACAGCCCGCTGAGTGAGCCGAGCGGGTCTTCGATCTCCTGAATGCCGTCGGCATACAGTTCGCTGGCGGCCTTGTAGGCATCGCCAACCACATTGATCAGCAGGCGCATGGTTTCGCCGGTCGAATCCCAACTGATCTCGACCGCGTCCCAGCCCTGCGCGGTGCGCGTGGCTGGCAGGATGCGCGTCGAAAAAGCGTACAGGCTCTGCGGGCGGCCTTCCTGCATATATTGCATGAATTCCATCAGCCCGTAGAAGAAATCGCGGGCCTGGTTCTCGAGCCTGAAGGTCAGGTCGGATGCGCGATGGACCATGTTGGCCAGCGCGGCAAAATCGGAGGGGCGCACCAGGTCGGTGGCGACCCGCAGGAAATTGCCCAGCACCCCGCTCGACGAACCGCCCACTTCGCGCACCAGGCGCTCGAAATCGGCCTGGCTCATACGGAAAGACATCGCCCCGGTTGTGGCGGCCTCCAGGTGGTGGCCTTCGTCGATCACCAGGTACTGGTACTCGGGCAAAACCTTGCCCTCGGCGGCCACGTCCGAGAGCAGCAGGGCGTGGTTGACCACCAGAACATGCGCGGCCTGGGCGGCCTGTTTGGCGCGGTAGAACGGGCAGGTCCCGCCCATTTTGCCGGCGCAATTCTCACCGGAGCAGGCCTCATCTTCTGCCGAGAGCTTCATCCAGACATCTTTTTCCTGCGGGCGGTTCAGGTTCAGGTTGCCGCGGTCGCCGCTGGTATCGCTCAGCGTCCAGACCAGAGCCTTGGCCAGCACGCGCACTTCTTCCTCGTTGCGCGGCCCCTGGTGACGCATAATGTCCAGGCGGCGCGGGCACAAGTAATTCGAACGTCCTTTTAAAATCGCCGCGCGCAGCGGGATGTTGAGCGCCTCGCGCACCGCCGGGATGTCTTTGGTGATCAACTGGTCTTGCAGGTTGATGGTGTTGGTCGAAACCACCACGCGCGTATTGTTCTGGATCGCAAACAGCGCCGCCGGCACGAGATAGGCGAACGATTTACCGACGCCTGTCCCGGCCTCGACCATCAGGTGTTGGCTGTAGGACAGCGAATTGGTGACCGCCCGCAGCATTTCGATCTGCTCGGGGCGCTGCTCGTAGGCTTCGAAATAACGGGAAAAAGGCCCGCCATACTCGAGGATGGAGGCCACTTCGTCGACATTCAGCGGAATAACTTCTTTGACCGGGCCAACCGGGCGGGCCGCAGCGGACTCACCTTCAGCGAAGATCGGCCCCGAGGCGCCGGGTTTGACCCGTTTGGCCTTGACCGGTTCCCTGGCCCGCAAACGCAGGGCCTCCTGGAAACCGAAGTTGCCGTCCCACTCGAGCGGTTCTCCCATGCGGACGATTTCGGCCAGCAGGTCGAGCGGCAGTTGCGCGGCCATATCGACCAGGCGCAGGTAAACGGCGTGGGTCACACGCACATCATCCATGGCGCGGTGGGTGGCGGGCAGGGGAATCCCCAAGAGTTGGCCCAAAGCCCCCAGGTTGTAGCGGCCGGCCGAGGGCAGCATGACCGAGGCCATTTCGTAGGTATCGACCGCCTCGTTCAGCGTCAAAACCCGGTGACGGCGCAAAAATCCCAGATCGAAACGTACATTTTGGCCCAAGATCGGCAGGTCGCCGCAGAAATCGACCAGATGGCCGAGCACATCGGCCACGCGCGGCGCATTGCGCACCATGGCGTCGTCGATGCCGGTCAGTTGGGTGATATTTTCAGGGATGTGACGGTTGGGATTGATGAGCGTCTCGAACTCATCTTCGATGCGATTGCCGTTAAAACGCATGGCGGCAATTTCAATAATGGTGTCTTTTTGCGGGTCCAACCCGGTGGTTTCAAGGTCGATGACAACGAGAGAATTCATGCCGTCAGTTTACCATGAAACAAATGTTCATGAAGATATTTTCGCTGAGAATAAAAAAAATCCGCTTGGATCATCGTTTAGCGGGATTTTTGGCTAAACTTTAACCGTGGTTTATCAATGAATGCGGCGGGTTAACACACAAGCTGTTTTGTGGTTAGAGAACAGATATTAAAAATAATAAAACGAGACACTTCCGACGTATCTTGGGAAGCTTTGAAGAGTGGATATTAACGAATACATATGTTATCTGGGATTTTCTCAATATTGACATATGTCTCATAGCCATCGTGTTCATAAATAGATAATGCTGGGTTTCCGGCATCATCAACCAAAATTTTTCCCCAAACCTTTACGCAATCACCAACATAAGCACCAAGAAATACATCCGAGTTCGAGCTGAAAAGGTAAAGTGTATTTGGAGCAAATTCATCAAAATACGCATATGTAACTTCTGGCGCAGTATATTCATCCCTGGGTTCAGTGCTTTCTTCCCAATTAACAAGTTCGCCAATAATACATTGCTCAGTCCCAATATAACGGCTAGCTTCATATACTCCAATGCAGTCCCTAATTTTATTTTCTATTTCTTGAGTTGCATCCATAGAAATCGCTTTTTGATTATTGGCGCGCGCGGTTTGCATGGCGAATTCTTGCTGTGACTGTTCGTTTTCATTGCGTTGGGTTGCCCAAAGCATGAATAGTGCATATATTATTATGCCGATAATTATCTTCGACCACGGTATTCCAGACTTCTTATTATCACTCATGAGATCCTCATTAGGCAAAACCGTCTAATGGTTAGTTTTCCTGGAGAAGGCGGGCGGGTTGTCGCGAGAACCAGCCAACGAAACGGAGAAATGTTTTCGAGCGAGAAAAGGCCGCGAAACGGAACGTGGCAAACGGTCGGGGGCACCCAATCAAAATGGCAGGCTATCATTTTTTTTCGAAAGGACACTGCGTGTGTTTTTTGTAAAATAAAACGAACGCACCCATCGTAGAAATTAATAACGAAAACGAGACCACCGTAGCGTATTTCCGGTAACATGATTAACCGGAGGTACCCAGGAGATGAGAACGGTGGAAGACTACGAACGTATTCGT
>JAKLPV010000096.1 GCA_022013685.1 Anaerolineae bacterium | reverse complement strand
GCGTCCAAATAGGGTGTGTTTTCGAGAATTATAGAGACCATCTGGTAGCAGAAAACTTTGGCTCCGAAAGAGGTAAGTTATTTTTCAGCCGTTCCTTAGTCATTTAGGCCAAAGTGTACTAGCTTCTTGCTTATTTTCTTCGCAACATCCAAAACAACCAGTTGGTTGATGCGCCCATCGTGTTCGCAGGTTTGCTCGAAGGCGCGCCCCGTAGCGCGGCAGATGTCGAGGCGATGCATCCAGGTGTCGCGGCTGTGTGTGATCCACATCAAATAGCCGAGGGATATAAATCCACCTACCGGATGGGGGATGGCCAACCACTTGATCGCGCGAAATCCGTAGGCCCAGTTGTGGATGGTTTTCGCGCCAACCAGTCTCAATTCCGCGATCAGTTCCGCCGGGGTTTTATCGGCGCGCTCAGAGAGTTGAAGGATATTGATTGCATCTTCGGGCAACTGACCCGCTTTGGGGATTGTGCTGTATTGCCGGATCATCTCTTTATAACTGCTGCCGCTGGCATAGCCACCTGCCTGATGCGCAACCATGGCGCGCACGTCCCATTCGGTGCAGGTGGTTGGTTTGCTCCAATCTTGGGGGTCGAGCGATTCGATCAGGCGCATGAAACGCTCAAAAGCGGTTTGCAGCAGGTTGTGAGCTTCATCCGCAATGGTATACGGGATACGTTCGGCAGTCGCGATACTCGAAGGGCTGATGGCGATACTCATTTTCTCTCTCCTTTTCTTGGCATAACCTGTTGAAGTACGGATAAGATGATCGGGATCAATGAGCCAAACCGTCCCTGTCCAACAGGCAGATGTGGCTCATTTGCAAGGTGCATTGCCGTGATCCCATGCGAAATGGCGATCACGAGGTTCACGATCTGCTCGCTGGAAAGATCAGTATCCAGCTCGCTTTTTAGTTGTTCGACGCGCTGGTAAGAACGGTTAAGAATGCCGAAACTCAGTGCCAGGCTTTCCGGCGAGGGGACAAACCCCGGAACCGGGCGCTCAAAACAAAGCTGGTAGAGTTCAGGGTTTTCCAGCGCGAAAGACATATGGCCTTCGACAACGATTCTCAATTCATCATGAAAGCCTGTCGACTCTTTGGATAAGGCTGTGAGGTGTTCATCCCATAAACCGAATCCGATGCGAAAGAGCGCATCGTAGAGATCCATTTTCCCCGTAAAATAGTTGTACAAAGATGGGGCGCGCATATCCATGTGGCGGGCCAGTTCCTGCATCGAGAGAGCGGCAACGCCTTCCTCGCGCATGATCGTGCGCGCGGCATCAAGAATGTTTTGAATGGCAACTTCACGAGTATGCTGCCTGCGGGTGAGAGACATTTTTACGATTTCCTAATATCATTAGTTTTTTCTAATTATATTAGTTTGAATTGGATTGTCAAGCCCTGAACGAGAAAGAGCACATTAAACCAAAAGCTGGATGGCGTTTTCTGCCATCCAGCTTTTGGTTTAACCAATCTCGTTTCTACGGAGATGGCAATCGGGTAATGGCGAAATCGTCAAACGTAACATCTGTGCCGTTTTCTACTTCATCGCTCCAGGCAAACAAGGCAACAAGGTCGCTGGAATACGATGAATCCTGAACACTGTCGATTTTCTGCCCGTCGACGTAGAGCGTCAGCGTGCCATTGCCGCAGTCCGCGCCGATGCGGTAGGATGCGGCATTTTTGGCGATTAGATCCGACTTGCCCCATTGATCATTGTTGGTCAGGAAGACATCTTCCAGCGCTACCGACCCCTTGGCAATCGCATATTCACCGCTACTCGTTATGGCAAAATAATACAGGTTGGTGTCGATCACGCCCTGATTGCAGATGATGCCAAAAGCCGCATTGGGATCGGAGCTGTTGTTCTTGGCGGTCACCTCGATGTGAACATTGGTGTAGTCTTTGTCGTCCGGGTTGCTCCAGACATAAAAGAGCGTCTGGTGGACGAGGAAGCGCAGGCCGCCATCGGTATATTCCACTGAGCTGTCGCTATCAGTACCTGTCCCCTAGGTCTGGCTGAAGCCGTCAAAATTATCATCCAGCAGGGGGCTGTCCAGGCCAGGGATTGCTGGCAGGCTGCAAGCCAGAGCGACGGTGGCAAGTAACATAATCGCCAAAACAACTTTTAATCGGTTTTTCATCGTATTATCCTGTCAATCTTCGCCCTATAATGCAGAACGCTTACAAACCCTGGTAAACAATAAAATAAACGATGTAAATGCCGATCGAAAAGAGGGTGTAGAGGGCCAGCACGTTGTTGACGTAGTGTTTCTCCTCGAGCAGTTCCGGGCGCATATAAAGGGGAATGATAAAGGGCGGCGGCAGCACCAACAGCGTGAACAGGGCCGCCTCGAAGATCGGTTCCAGCCCGAGCCAGCCGCGGATCACAAAGAAGTTCATCCCCAGCGCCAGCGGCACCAAAACCGACAGGCGCAGCAAGACCGTCGGCAGGGCGGCGCGGACTCCCTGGCGGTCGAAGTGGATGCTGTAGCCAACGATCAGCAGGATGAGCGGCACGACCAGGCTGCCGAGGAACTGCAAGACGGTCATCAACGCCCCACTGACAGGAGCCTGGCGCAGCAGATCTTGCGCCCCCAGCAGGTTGAAGAAGATGCCCGCAAGAATGGCCAGGATGACCAGGGACTTGAAAAAGGTGCCGAACAACTGCCGCGAATCTTGGATCCCGTCGCGTTTGGTCAGCAGGAAGGCCAGGAAGACGAACCAGATAAAGATCTCATGGCCGAGGGCCAGCACGGCGATCGTCCCGAGCTTTTCCAGGCCGTAGGCGCCGCCGAACAGGCTGACGCCCAACATGCCGTATTCGAATCCGGTCATCAGGAAGGGAAAATACTCGCGCTGCGGAGCGAAGCGGCCTTTGAGCAGGAATCCCAGCCCAAGCAGGGCCACGCACAGGGCAAAGATCAACCCAAACACCACCAGGTAGCTGAGTTTGAGTTCGATCTGCAAAAAAGTGACAAAGAGCACTGAAGGCAGGGCCAGGTTAACGACCAGTTTGCGCAGGTCGTCGATCGTGCCCGCGGACAGGAATTGCCGCCGCCGCAGCCAACTGCCGAGCAAAATCAGCAGCACGATCGGCAGAACGCGGTTGAGGATCTGGGTGGTTTGTTCCATGCAGGCTCCGATGGGATGGGGATGTGAGGGTATACTCGTGTAATATCGCCAATGAACAGAGGCATAAATGAGACGAGAATACTACTCGGATATCATCACTGATTTTCTCAAAACGTCCAGCAATGAGGTGCTAGCCCATCTAGTGCAAAGCAATGAATTTGCGCTGGAGCAGACCCAAAGAGACGCTTGGCTTGAACAAATTCAGATTTTGCAATCAGCGTTAAAGCCATTTACAGGTTCACTGTATTTTGAATATTCCATTCCAAGAATGGGAAAAAGAATAGATGTGGTTTTACTGATCGAGTCTGTAATTTTTGTTCTGGAATTTAAGGTTGGAGAAAAAGAATTTCCTGCCTATGCGATTGATCAAGTATGGGATTATGCCCTTGATCTGAAAAATTTTCACGAAACCAGTCATGAGCATTTTATCGCACCAGTGCTAATTGCGACCAAAGCTAACGCCCAAACTACTACAATTTCTGCCACGCCACACAATGACAAATTGCTCTTTCCTATAAAAAGTAGTGCGGCTCTATTAGGACAAATCATTGCTGATGTGCTGATATTTGCTGATGATGAAAAAATTGTAACAACAGCATGGGAGAAAGGCCGCTATCAACCAACTCCAACCATTATTGAAGCTGCAAAGGCATTGTATAGCGGCCATTCTGTAAGCGAAATTTCACGCAATGACGCCAGTGCCATCAATCTTAGCAAAACATCGGATGTTATTTCAGAAATCATTCATAATTCGAGAACGCAATCGCAAAAAGCCATTTGTTTTGTGACTGGTGTTCCCGGTGCGGGAAAAACTTTAGTTGGTCTCAACGTTGCCACAAAACACGTTGATAAGGATAACGAACTCTATAGCGTTTTTCTTTCAGGAAATGGGCCGCTTGTAGCGATTCTGCGGGAAGCACTGGCGCGTGACAAAGTAAATCGGGAAAAAGAACTGGGACGAAAAGTGAAGAAAGGGGCGGCCTTGAGCGAAGTCAAGGCTTTTATCCAAAATGTGCATCATTTTCGCGATGAGTGCCTTGTCGATTTTGATAAACCGCCGATTGAGCATGTTGCCCTATTTGATGAAGCCCAACGTGCATGGGATTTAGAGCAAACAGCAAGTTTTATGTACAGAAAAAAGAATAAACCTAATTTCAACCAATCTGAACCAGAATTTTTGATTTCATGTCTGGACCGTCATCCCGATTGGGCAGTAGTGGTGTGTCTGGTTGGTGGTGGGCAAGAAATCAATACTGGTGAAGCAGGAATCAGTGAATGGATAAGGGCTCTCAATCGTTCATTTCCATATTGGCGCATTTATATCTCTAGTCGTCTCACTGACAGCGAATATAGTGCAGGCAATGTTTTAGATGAAATAAAAAATCGCACAAACGTCATCACGAAAGATGAGCTTCACCTTGCTGTTTCTATGCGTTCTTTTCGTGCAGAAAATGTTTCATTATTAGTCAAACAAATGCTTGACCTTGATACGCTTGAAGCCCAAAATACGCTTACAAAAGTTCAAGAAAAGTACCCTATTGTCATCACCCGCGATCTTGCAAAAGCTAAAAATTGGCTGAAAGAACAAGCAAGAGGCTCAGAGCGGTATGGAATTATTGTTTCATCACAGGCAGAGCGTTTAAAACCACATGCAATTGACGTAAAGTCGCCGATGGATCCAATCCACTGGTTTTTAGATGACAAAGATGATGTTCGTTCATCCTACTTTCTCGAAGATGTTGCAACTGAATTTGATGTGCAAGGACTTGAACTTGATTGGGCCTGCGTGACTTGGGATGCCGATTTTAGATACTCAAAACAAGGCTGGGAACATTGGTCTTTTGTTGGCAGTAAATGGAATCGCATCAGAAAACAGGAGCGACAGGTTTATCTCAAAAATGCTTATCGTGTTCTCCTTACTCGCGCGAGGCAAGGTATGGTTATTGTTGTTCCTTGCGGCGATGATAAGGATATGACCAGAAAACACGAGTTTTACGATAATACATTTAAGTTTCTGAAAGAGATTGGATTTCAAGTGATTTGAACTATTCCCCCTGATTCGTTTCAGAAAGGCGCTCGCTTGGGTAAAAGCTGGGCGGCAAGGCCGGGAGTCGAGACTCCCCTGGAGGGGGTGGTTTTCGGTAGAATAGGCTTTAAATGCGACCTATCCCCCCGGCCCCCTTTCCTGAAGGAAAGGGGGGGACTTCTGCCCCCCTCCCCGTTTCGGGGAGGGGCCGGGGGAGGGGTCAGGGAGTTGCTATGCCTGTCAAAAACATCGTTATCGGTCAAAAGATCAACCCGGCCAAGGCCCAACGCGCCCGTGAACTGCGCCAAAAGATGACCCCGGCAGAGGCAGTTTTGTGGCAGGCCTTGCGCGCCAACCGGCTGGGCGGATTTCATTTCAGGCGGCAGCAGGTCATCGCCGGGTTTATCGTCGATTTTTACTGTCATGCTGCCAGCCTGGTGATCGAAGTCGATGGGGGAATTCATAAACAGCAAATCGAAGCCGACCGTGAGCGTGAGCGGATCTTGGTCGAACGCGGGCTGCGGGTGCTTCGTTTCCAGAATGAGCAAGTTCTTAACGATCTGGCCGGGGTGTTGGCCCATATTCTTGCGGCCTGCCAGCCCTGATCGCCATCCTACTTCTTGCGTTCTTCGATCTTGCGCGCCAGCAGCGCTGCCAGCTCGGCCTGCGAATAATTGTGGACCGGGTTATCGTTCTCGTCGAGCAGCTTCTCGATCAGGGCCTGGATGACCCGGTCGCCTTCCCACTTCGTCCCGACCAGGTAGCGGAATTTGGGCGCAGCGGAGAAAAGCGCATCGACAACGGCCTCCGTCACCAGCGCGGGCGGGGACGGTTTGCGGTTGCTCTCGGATTCTTCGTCGCTGGCGGGCGGCTCGGGCGGAGCGTTGAAGGAGGCCAGCACCGCATCGGCTTCCTCCTTGAAGGGCGGTTGGGCGCGCTCGAAACGGCGCAGCATGCCGGCGAAGGAATTTTCGCCGATACTGGTCTCCACGCCGCCGGGCTGGACGATGCTGACCAAGACGCCATGCGGCGCAACTTCATCCCTGAGCGCCACCGAATAAGCCTCCAGGGCGTGCTTGGTCATCGTGTAGGGGCCGTAATATTTCTTCGAGATCATCCCGCCCTGCGAGCTGATCAGCACCACCCGCCCGCGCGCTTCGACCAGCAGCGGCAGCAGGGCATTCGTCAGGCGGAACGGGCCGAAGACGTTGACATCGAAGATGTCGAGCAGTTCCTCGTCGGTCCAGGTGCTGACCAGGCCTAATTCCCCGATCCCGGCATTGTTGACGAGACCGTACAACCCGTCCCCATGGCGGGCAACCAGTTCGGCGGCTTCGCGCACCTGCTGCGGGTCGCGCACATCCAGCCGGACGGGGGTGACGTTCTCGATGGCAGCCAGCGCTTGCAGGTCGCTCTCTTTGCGGGCCGTGGCGTATACGGGGTGTCCCTGCGCGGCCAGGCTGCGGGTGATATCCAGACCGATGCCGCTGCTGGCTCCGGTCACAAAAATGGGACGATTTTGCATGGCAGACTCCTTGAGTGTAGATTAGGCCGACCTAGTCTTTAGCGTTCGCCCTGGCGGCGGTGGTAATGTTCGCCTTTGCGCCCATACATGGCGTCATCGGCCATTCGGATCACCGTTTCGACCGAAAGCCCCGGCTGGCTGGTAGCTGCCCCGAGTGAGATGCTCAAGAGCGGTTCGCGGTAATATTTGTTGTTCAACTCGACCAGCGACAGGATCTGCCGGATCGCTTCCTCGGCAGCCTCTTGGTCGGCATCGGGCAGGAAAGCGGTAAACTCATCCCCGCCGATGCGGGCGGCTACGATACCCTCGCCCAGGGCGGCTTTGATTACCTCCGCAGCCCGGCGGATGAGGCTGTCGCCAGCCTGGTGGCCGAGACTGTCGTTGACCTTTTTCAGCCCGTCTACATCCGCGATCAAGACGCTGAGCGGGTCGCGGCGCTCTTTTTCGAGGCGCAGCACGGTTTCTTCGAAATAGGTGCGGTTGTACAGGCCGGTCATGACATCGTGGGTGCCCAGGTAGCGCAGGTAATCCTCCGCTTTTTTGCGGGCGGTGATATCTTCGATCGCCACCAGCACCCAGCTGAAATCGTGCTCGTGACCGGGCATTACCTTGAAATTCAAGTGGATGCTGACCGGTTCGCCGTTCAGCGAATAGTTGATTCCGTCGCGCTCGTAGGATAGTTTTCCGTTCCACAGGTCGACCAGTTCGCGGGCAAAATGGATTCCCATTTCATCGCGGAAAACCTTGTCCAGGTTGGACAGCAACTGTTCTTTGGAGGCTGCCCCGAACAGGTCCAGCGTGCGCTGGTTGACATCCAGCACGCGGATGAGACTCATGCAGTGCGAAACGGCTGCGGGGTGTTCTGCAAAATAGGATTGCAAATCGACCACGCCTGTTTTGCGCAGGGTATCGAAATACTGCTTGAGGGCGCTGTAGTCTTCCTCCCAGAGCGAGATCGGTGAGGCGTCGAACAGGCGTTGCAGCCGCCGCTCGGCCTGTTTGCGGGCGGTGATGTTTTCGATCGTCACCAGTACCCGCTCCCAGCTTTGCTCGAAGCCCGGCAAGATCCGCCAGTGCAGTAAAATGTCGATCGCTTCCCCATCCAGGGCGTAGTTGATGCCCTCGCCCGCCCAGGCCAGGTCCCCGTTCCAGAGCGCCAGCAGCTCACTGCGAAAGTGGTGGCGCATCCCGTCTCGAAAAACCTTGTCGAGGTTGGAGAGTAACTCATCCTGCGAAACAGCCTTGAGCATCTCCAGGGTTTGCTGGTTGACCCTGAGGACGGCCATCTGGCGCATACACGCGTCGACAAAATCCGGGGCTTGATCCAGGTACGCTTCCAGCGACTCGACCCCCTGCAGGCGCAGCGCATCGAACAGGCGTTTGATTCCGCTGTAGTCTTCTTCCCAGAGTGAGACCGGCGCGTATTCGAACAAAGTTTGGAAATGCTCCCGTTCATCAGGTGTGGTCATGGTCGTTCCTTTCCGAGAAAAGATCGAAACCAGGTACGTTTCCATTATACATTTTTTGAGATGGCAGCCTGAACCCTGATAAAATCGTTCCGGGCTTGGCTTTGCCTCGCCTGCCGATGCAGCCAACCCAAACAACTGGTAAAATCAGCCCGTTCCAATCCATAATCCAAAATCTGAAATCGAAAAGAAAAAACATGCCTTCCGATACCCAAGTTATTTATTCCATGATGCGCGTTGGGCGCATTCACCCACCCAACAAACAGGTCCTGCGCGATATTTCGCTCGGCTTTTATTACGGCGCCAAGATCGGTGTGCTCGGCCTGAACGGCGCGGGCAAATCGACGCTGCTGCGCATCATAGCGGGTCTCGACGAAAACTACATCGGCGAAATCGCCCAGAGCAAGGGTTACACTATCGGCTACCTGCCGCAGGAACCCGAGCTTGACGAATCCAAAACCACCCTCCAGGTTATCCGCGAGGGTGTCCAGCCCATCGTCGATATGCTCGCCCGCTACGACGAGGTCAACGCCAAATTCGGCGAAGCGGATGCCGATTTCGACGCCCTGATCGCCGAACAGGCCAAGTTACAGGATGAACTCGACAAACACGATGCCTGGAATCTCGATTCTCATCTGGATGTCGCCATGGACGCCTTGCGCTGCCCCCCGCCGGATGCCGTTATCAAGAATCTCTCCGGCGGTGAGAAAAGGCGCATCGCCCTCACCCGTCTCCTGCTTACGGAACCCGACATTTTACTGCTCGATGAGCCGAC
This sequence comes from Anaerolineae bacterium, assembly GCA_022013685.1. GTDB lineage: Bacteria > Chloroflexota > Anaerolineae > Anaerolineales > Villigracilaceae > UBA8950. The sequence goes on along the minus strand of JAKLPV010000096.1, from coordinate 5,326 downwards.
CAACCACCTCGACGCCGAATCGGTGGCCTGGCTGGAGCATCACCTGCAACAATACAAAGGCACGGTCATCGCCGTGACCCATGACCGCTACTTCCTCGATAACGTCGCCGGCTGGATTTTGGAACTCGACCGCGGCTACGGCATCCCGTGGAAGGGCAATTACTCCTCGTGGCTCGAACAAAAGCAGGAAGCCCTGCGCCAGGAGGAGAAATCCGAATCGAAGCGCCAGAAGACCCTCGAGCGCGAGCTGGAATGGATTCGCATGTCGCCCAAGGCCAGGCAATCCAAGGGTCAGGCGCGTATCACCGCTTACGACAAGCTGCTCTCGCAGGAAGTGGAAAAATACCGCAGCGAGCAGGAGATCTACATCCCACCCGGCCCACGCCTGGGCGATGTGGTCATCGAATTAAACGGGATCAGCAAAGCCTACGGCGAACGCCTGATTTTGGATAACTTCACAGCAAAGATCGAACCCGGCTCGATCGTGGGCATCGTCGGCCCCAACGGCGCGGGTAAAACCACCCTGCTGAGAATGATCACCGGGCAAGAAAAGCCCGACAGCGGCGACATCCGCATTGGCGAAACGGTCAAGCTGGGCTACGCCGACCAGAACCGCAGCCTCGACCCCGAAAAATCGGTTTACGAGGAGATCACCGGCGGCGCGGAGCAGTTGGAACTGGGCAACCGCAAGGTCAACGCGCGCGGCTATTGTTCCTCGTTCAACTTTGCGGGCGGAGACCAGCAGAAAAAGATCAGCATGTTGTCGGGCGGCGAACGCAATCGCGTGCATCTGGCCAAGATGCTCAAGGAAGGCGGCAACGTACTCCTGCTCGATGAGCCGACCAACGACCTGGATGTCAACACCCTGCGCGCACTCGAAGACGCATTGGAAGAGTACGCCGGCTGTGCCGTGGTCGTCAGCCACGACCGCTGGTTCCTCGACCGCATCTGCACCCACATCCTGGCCTTCGAAGGCGATTCCCAGGCGCGCCTGTTCCTGGGCAACTGGTCTGATTACGAAGAAGATTTCAAAGAACGCTACGGCAAAGATGTCAAGCCGACGCGGGTCAAATATCGGACATTGAAGCGCTAAACCCAAAAGCTGACAGTCACTTTAAAAGTGACTGTCAGCTTAACAAAATCGGACGGTTAACCACCATGAACCCCAACGAAAAAGCAACCGAATTATTTGCCGAAGGTTACAGTTGTTCGCAATCCCTGCTGGTTTCACGCGCCGAGCAGTTTGGCCTGTCTGCTGAAAATGCACTGAAGGTCAGCGCAGCCTTTGGCGGCGGCCTTGGCCGTCAGGGCGAGGTCTGCGGGGCAATCAGCGGCGCGCTGATGGTGATCGGGCTGGCGCACGGTCAGACCACGCCGCAGCAAAAGGAAGCCAAGGAGCATACCTATCAACTGACCCGGCGGTTTATCGCTGAGTTTACCCGGCGCACGGGCGCGCTGCATTGCAGCAACCTTCTGGGCTGTCAGATTGGCACGCCCGAAGGCTTGCAGCAAGCCCAGGAACAGTCCCTGTTCAAAACGGTTTGTCCCCGTCTCGTGGCCGAAGCCTCTCAAATTTTGGACGAGATCTTGAACGAGAATTAGCCGGTCCGCTACCGAACGCTAAAACGCCAAACAAAAAGGGACTGCCACGGCAGTCCCTTTTTGTTGCTACGAGTCGCACAGGATCTGGCGAATTTTTTCATAATTGTAGCCGTAGCCGGGCGGATAGCCCGGATCGTTGACGAGTGACCGGCAGAGCGGATAGCGCAGGCGCTCGCGGCCTTTGAACTCCTGCTTGACCATTTTTCGGGCCTCGTCCTCGCGTCCCAGGTTGACCAACCCTTCGAAGAACGGAATCCATTCGGACTGGTCGCCGGGCTTTAGATTTTCGGTGCGCACCTGGTCATAAAGCCGCCCGATCTGCTCCCAATCGCCAACCTGCCGGGCCAGGGAGGCTTTCTGGTAGGAGTAACACCAGCCGTGGGCTGGCTCCGCGCCAAAAATGGCCGAGGAAGGAAGCGGAGCCTGGCCGGTCGGGACAATTCGATCGATGCGCGAGTAGGCCCCAATTTGCTGGACCAACAGATTTTCACTTTCTGAATAGATCGGCAAAGAGCCATCGATGATGTGGGCGCAGGAATTATCGGTTGGCAGGCTGATTAACAAAAGGTTTCTAAAATCACGCGTGATTGGAATGTCCCTGACAAAATTGCTGCGCACTTCTCCGCGCATAATGTCATAAGCTGTTTCGATGGTCAAGACTTCCGCCTGGATGGCGGGCGCTTCGGCAAGGCCGGGGCGGTAGATCAGGTTGGCCGGGCCCCAGATCTCATAATCCTGCTGCAAGCGATAGCCATCCATAAAGTAGGCCAACACCAGGGTGTCATCCTGAATATCAGGGGCGCGCCAGGTCAGTTGCCACCAGGTTTCGCGTTCGTACTTCCAGAATTTTTCCCAGCGGTCCGCATTGAGCGAGTGGGTTGTAACAGCAATAAACAAAAGAGAAAACAGAGCGATCTGACGCAGCCGAGGTTGGAAAGAGAGCAGGATACCGGCAATAATCATCACAACGCCGCTGATCGGGTGCAGGCCATAACTTTTGTAAGCGTCCGTTAAATCCACCCCACGGCCGGAAAGTACCACCGGCAAGACTGCACAAATCGTAATGAATGCGCCCAACAATAAGAAATCCCTGGAGAGATTGGGCAGGCTGTCTTCCTGGTAGCGGTCGCCCCAGTTTTTTCGGAAGATAAAAGAGAATATCCAGATGAGAAAGAGTGCTCCAAGAGCAACGAAAACAGCTTTCCCGAGTTCGGAATACTCCGCGCTGGAAATCACGTGGTAGGGTTTAACAAACCAGGCGAATATCGAAGTATTCAAAAAGTCTTTAAATGTATCGATGGCCAGGCGGATCGACATGTAGCGCAGATTCCCCAGATAATCCTCCGCCAGGCGTGAAACATTGGTGGCATTGCGGCTGCTATCGAAAACAAAAATGCGCCAGTACAGGAATCCTGCCGTCACAAGCGGATAGGGCCACCAGCGTTTGAGCATTTCTTTTGCCAGGCTCAACCAGCCCCGAATGCCATCTTGAAAGAGAGCATACCCCAGAAGCGCAAGGCGCGTTCCCTCGAAGCCGATCATGTATTCGTAGATGAACAGATAATTGGCAGTCAGCAGGGCTGAGAGCGCAATGCAGGCCGTTTTCCAGCCCGCAGAACGGATTTTCAGCGCCTGGAGCATGAGCGCAATCGAAAACAGCGCCGAGGCGAACCCGATCAGGTGGTTTTGCTTGGTATTGGCGTTGGGCTGGGAGAGAAAGCCGGGGTAAACGATAAAAAGCACAGCCATCAGGGTTGTGATGTATTTTTGTCTGGGCCAGAGCAGGCGTGTAATCCAGAAGAAAGCCAGTCCGCCCAGGAAGCGCCACAGCAATGCATATAAATGCCAGTTGAGCAGGGTGTCGCCCAATAATCGATATGAATAGGAATACAGAACCCCCATAAAAGGCCGGTCCGTGCTAAAGAGTGGAATAATGCTTTCCGCGCCGCGCGCGGCGCCCGACCAGAGCAGGTACCAGTCATCGTGGTAATAGCCCAGGCTGGGAATGCTCAGTCCGTGTGTAATTACTGTGGCCAGGAAAATCAGCACGATGGAAAGAAAAGTTTCGCTTTTAAAAAACTTTAAAAATGCCAATTTCATTGAAAGTCTCCTGTTGCGGGTTGGAATTATACCCTCAATGAAATTGGCGCGATCAAAAAAGGACGGAGGTTGGTTGCCTCCGCCCTTTTGATTGCTTGCCTTCCTAAAAGCTGGATAAAACACAGACCTGCCCCGGATAACCGGGGCAGGTCCTTAACCAACCACTTCTGGAGGAGAAGATGGCTACTTATTCGGCGGGCAACAATACCGCATCGATGACATGGATGACGCCGTTGGAAGCCTCGATATCGGTGATGATAACTTCGACGGTGTCATTCAGGAAGACTTTGCCATCCGTGATGGTGATGGTAAAGTCCTGTCCAAGGACGGTGGTGGCGCTGGTCAGACCAACCACATCAGCGGCCATGACTTTGGCGGCGACCACGTGGTAGAGCAGGATGTCGGTCAGGGCTTGCTTGTTTTCGGGCAGGAGCAGGCTCTCGACGGTGCCTGCAGGCAGGGCGGCGAAAGCGTCATCGGTTGGGGCGAAGACAGTGAAGGGGCCTTCACCGCTCAAGGTTTCGACCAATTCAGCAGCCTGGAGGGCAGCGACAAGAGTCGTGAAGCGGCCATCGGCGACGGCAATATCCACAATTGTGTTACCCATCTCGGCTTCAGCCTCTTCAGCAGGCGGCAGGATGACCGCATCGATGACATGGATGACGCCGTTGCTGGTTTCAATGTCAGTAATGATGACCTTGGCCTCGTTGATATAAACGCTGCCCATATCGACCTTGACAGTCACATCTTCACCCAGGACCGTGGTAGCGCTGGTCAGGCCGACCACGTCAGCAGCCATCACCTTCCCGGCAACCACATGATAGAGCAGGATGTCGGTCAGGGCTTGCTTGTTTTCGGGCAGGAGCAGGCTCTCGACCGTGCCTGCGGGCAGGGCTGCAAAAGCATCATCGGTTGGGGCAAAGACAGTGAAGGGGCCTTCGCTTTTCAGGGTTTCGACCAGTTCAGCGGCCTGGACGGCGGCTACCAGCGTGGTAAAACGGCCATCGGCAACAGCGGTGTCAACAATGTCCATCAGCACCGGAGCCGGTTCAGCGGTCGGTTCGGGCACGGCAGTTGGCTCAGGCATGGCAGTCGGCTCGGGAGTCGCAGCCGGAGCGCAGGCAGCCAGCACGAACAAAGCGACGAACACTAACGATAAAACAGTGGTAAAGCGTTTCATTTTTCTCTCCTTGAATGTTTTGTCTATATATTGTATTGGATTTGCTTTGTAAAACTAGACAAATTATATACAAGAAAACAACAAGGTCAACCCCTCTGTGCAGACTCATACAGATTTCATACGAATATTGGACAAAATTTATCCGAATTTAAGCTTTTCTGCTATTTTTGGCATCCTGCCAACAAATCGCCTGAATAAAAGCAGGTCAATGCTCTGGAAAGACAAAAAAGAGTTCTAATGTCCTATTTTATTTTGGGGCGCAAGAATGTATAAAGTTGATACTTTTATTTTATTCAAGAGGAGATGTCAATAGTCGCCCGGAATGCACCAGGGATATTCGGCCAAAGTGCGCCACCGGTATTCGCCCACGAAGTGCACCACTTTGCGGGGGTAGTACGGACTGGGATTATGGATGTTTTTTATTGTTTGCGGTGCGGTCTCCTT
>JAKLPV010000095.1 GCA_022013685.1 Anaerolineae bacterium | reverse complement strand
TTGGGAAGTGGCCCAGGAGTGGTTTGGCCGCACAGAGTTGGGCATCGAACAAACCATCGGCGCTTATACCTGGCAACTGGAACATGCCGCCGAGCACCCCGCATCGCAGGTCTATTTCGCGCTCGAATTCTTTTGTCTCGGACTTGCACTGATCACCACCCTGATCTATTTACGCCGCGATCCGGCGATTGCCTTGTTTGGGCTGGCAGTTATTGTCCTTTCGGGCCTGAGCGGCGGCGGACAGGGCTTGGCCCGTTACGTTTTGCCTGTCCCGGCGATTTACCTCGTTTTGGCGCGCTGGGGCCGCAACCCGGCCTTCGACCGCACCTGGACAATAGCCAGTGTCTTCACCATGGGCATTTCGGCTGTTCTATTTGCCTTTGATTTTTGGGTTGGTTAAGTTTTACCTGCTCTGCCCTTCGACTACGCTGGAGAACACTCTGCTCAGGGCATAATCACAAATATGGAGAACTCATTATGAAATACGGTTATTTTGACGACAAAGCCCGCGAGTATGTTATTACCCGCCCCGATACCCCCCTGCCCTGGATCAACTACCTCGGCTCACAGGAATATTTCGGACTGATTTCCAACACATCCGGCGGCTATTCCTTCTACAAGGATGCCCGCCTGCGCCGCCTGACGCGCTATCGCTACAATAACGCCCCGCTCGATATGGGCGGACGCTATATCTACATGCGCGATAACGTCAATGCCGAATCCTGGTCGCCAAGCTGGATGCCCGTCCGGCGCGACCTGGATGAATACACCTGCCGTCACGGCATGGGCTACACGGTCATCGAGTCCAAATACAAGGGGATTAATGTCCAGACCCGGACTTTTGTGCCGCTCAATGAGACTCTCGAAATCTGGCAGGTGACCGTCACCAACCAGCGCGATACAGACGCGGATTTGAGCCTGTTCTCTGCCATCGAGTTTTGCCTGTGGGACGCCAACGACGATGCCACCAACTTCCAGCGCAATTACTCGATCGGACAGGTTGAAATTGCCCCTCTCGCTGAGCGGAGCGGCAGCGCAGTCGAAGCGCCGACGGTGATTTACCACAAGACCGAATACCGCGAACGTCGCGACCATTTTGCCTACTTCGCCTGCTCCGAAGCGTTGGCCGGTTACGATACCCAGCGTGACGATTTTCTCGGCCCCTATCGCGGCTGGGACAATCCGCTTGTCGTCGAAAAAGGCCAATCTGGAAACAGCGAAGCCCATGGCTGGCAGCCGATTGGTTCACATCACGTTAAAGTGTCGCTCAAGCCCGGTGAAGAAAAGAAAATCACCATCCTGCTTGGCTATCACGAAAACCCTAAGGATGACAAGTTTGACCCGCCCGGCTCGCAGACGGTTAACAAGCGCACCGTCAAACCGATCATTGCCAAATACCTGAACCCGGCCAATGTCGAGGCCGCTTTTGCCGAACTGTTCGATTCGTGGACGGCGCTGCTCGCCAAATACCAGGTTGCCTCGTCGGATGAGCATGTCAACCGCATGGTCAATATTTGGAATGCTTACCAGTGCATGGTGACCTTTAACATGAGCCGCTCGGCTTCCTATTTCGAGAGCGGAATCGGACGCGGCATGGGTTTCCGCGACTCGAACCAGGACCTGCTCGGTTTTGTCCACATGATTCCCGAACGTGCCCGTGAGCGTATCCTCGATCTGGCGGCCACCCAGCTCAAGAGCGGCGGCGCTTTCCACCAGTACCAGCCCCTGACCAAACGCGGCAACAACGAAGTCGGGACGGGTTTCAACGACGACCCGGCCTGGCTGGTACTGGGCGTTGCAGCCTACGTCAAAGAAAGCGGCGATTGGGGTATCCTTGACGCGCCGGTGCAGTATGAAAACGAACCCGGCAGTGAAACCCCGCTTTACGAGCATCTCCAGCGCGCGTTGCAATACACCCTCGACCGCCTTGGCCCCAACAACCTGCCGCTGATTGGTCGCGCAGACTGGAACGACTGCCTCAACCTGAACTGTTTCTCCGACACGCCCGGCCAGAGCTTCCAGACCACAGTCGGTAAGGATGGCAAGGTGGCTGAAAGCGTCTTTATTGCGGGCTTGTTCGTGCTGGCCTGTAAGGAGATGGAGCAAATTGCGAATTATGAATTAGGAATTAGGAACACCCTAATCCCTAATTCGCAATTCATAATCCACTCCCCAGAGTTCTACGCAACCGCCGCCGCCGAGATGGAAAAAACCGTCTGGGCTGCTGGTTGGGACGGCGAATGGTTCCGGCGCGCGTATGATGATTTTGGCCGGCCGGTTGGCTCGAAGGAAAACGCCGAAGGCAAGATTTTCATCGAACCGCAGGGCATCTGCATCCTGGCCGGACTCGGCATCGAGAATGGAAACGCTGTCAAAGCGCTCGATTCGGTGGAAAAATATCTCGCCACCCCGCATGGGATCGTGCTGCAGAACCCCGCTTACACCCAGTATTATCTCGAATTGGGCGAGATTTCTTCGTACCCGCCCGGTTACAAGGAAAATGCCGGCATCTTCTGCCACACCAATCCCTGGATCATGCTGGCCGAGGCCAAAGCCGGCCGCGCCGACAAGGCTTTCAGTTACTACAAGCGCATCTGCCCCTCGGCCCGCGAAGAGATCAGCGACGTTCATCGCTGCGAGCCTTATGTCTATGCCCAGATGATCGCCGGCAAGGATGCGCCGACTCACGGTGAAGCCAAAAACTCCTGGTTGAGCGGCACTGCTGCCTGGAATTATGTCGCCATTACTCAGGGCATTTTGGGCGTCAAACCTTCTTATAACGGGCTGGAAATTGCGCCCATGCTCCCGTCAGACTGGAGCGGCTGCGAAGTGGTACGCCAGTTCCGGGGTAAACGCTACGAAATCTCGATGAAACGGGTAGGGCCGGGCAACGCAGTCCGCCTGGAAGTGGACGGCCAGCCCGTCGCCGGGAACATCATCCCCCTGCCGGTGGCTGGAACACAGGTTGTAAAGGTGAATGTGACGGTTGGATAAATGAATATCAAGCCCTGAGTGGAGGCCCAGAGTGACAACGGCGGGCCGCAGTCGAAGGGCGATTCTGGCAGAATCTGCCCTTCGACTGCGCCGCATAAAACCTGCGGCTCTGCTCAGGACTTATAAATTTAGGATTTTTAATGAAAAAAACTCTTATCCCTATTCTCCTGGCTCTTTTCCTGTTCCTGACTGCTTGCAACGGGGTCGCGGTGCGCGAAGCGACTCCGACCCCATTCCCGACGCCGGTGCGTGAGACGTTTAGCGTCGAGCGCGGCGATATTTTGGTCGAGACCCCCCTGTATGGGCGTGTTTCGCAGCGCATCCTGGCTGCGGTTTCCTTCGAGATCAGCGGCAAGGTCAGCACAGTTTATGCCCAGGCAGGCGATCTGGTCGAGGCCGGTCAATTGCTGGCTGAACTGGAAGAGTTGAAGGGCCTGAGCGAACAGGCCAGCGAGACTCGCGATGCCATTCGCCGCGCGCAGATTGCGCTGGAGATCGAGCAGTTGGCGCTGGAAAAGGCCCGTGCTGAAAACCAGCCATCTTACGACATCCGTGCCCAGGAATTGAAGCTCGAACTGGCTCAGATGACTTATAACGATGCGCTGGCCAAACTGGGGCTTGACCCTGCCATTGATGCGTTTGGTCAGCTTGACGCCCAGGTTGCCAGGGCGCGCTTGTATGCGCCATTGGATGGTTCCATCCTTTCGGGAGTTGATGTCGGGCGTTCGGTCAGCCCGAACAATCCGGCCTTTATCATTGGCGACGAGAGCCAGTTGGAAGTGGTAACGCAGATCGAACCAAACCGGGAAAAAGACCTGGCAGAAATGTTCGAAGGCATGGCGGTTGTGATCGTCCCCGATGACCGCCCCAGCGTGCAATTGACCGGAAAAATCCGCCAGTTGCCGGCCCCCTACGGAACCGGCCCCAGCGATGATCGCGCCATCTACGTCCGCATTGATCAGCCGCCCAGCGATGATACCTACCAGGTCGGCGATAAAATGACCGTCAAAGTGACCCTGGCTGATAAAAAGGGTATTCTCTGGCTGCATCCTGAAGCGGTACGCACCTCCGGCGGACGCACATTCGTGATCATCAACAGCCCCGAAGGGCCAAAACGTATCGAAGTGGAAACCGGTCTCAGAACCAACCTGATGGTCGAAATCGTCAGCGGACTTGAAGAAGGACAGGTGGTCGTCGCGCCATGAGCATTCCATCCGGCCTGGCGGCTTTCCTTCAGCAGACCCGCACCACAGCGGGGTTTGCCCTCAAGCGCCTGTTTACCGAGCGTTTCCTCAGCCTGGCGGCCATCGTCGGGCTGATGGTCGCTTCCGGGTTCATCTTGAGTGTGCCGCTTTACGCCGAATCGACTTATTTTCGCCTGTTCCGCGAAGAACTGCTGATCGGGCGCGAAGGCGACCTGATCACCCAGCCCGCCAGCTATGCCCCGATGACTTTTACCTTTGAGTTGAAATCTGTCGGCAGGCAAGGCCCGCAGTGGAAAGACGCCATTGTCCTCGATAAGTACCTGCGCGGGGATGCCCAGCGCGTCATCGGCTATCCAATCTTGCAATCCGTGCGCCGTTTCCGTACAGATGGCTATTTTCTCCACCCGCCTCTTGACCCTGAAAAACCCGAAACCCAGTACCGCATTGCCGAGGCCCAGCTGGCTTTTATTTCCCCGCTCAAAGGTACCATCGAATTGGTTACCGGCCGTTTGCCCGTTTCCTCCGAAAAAGAAGATGCGCCGATCGAGGTGATTGCCAACGAAGCCATGGCTGCCGAGGTGGGCGTTCAGGCCGGCGACCTTTACTTACTCAAAAAAGACGACCTTGAAATGACCGTGCGTGTGGTTGGCTTGTGGCGCGCCATCAATCCGCGCGCGGCCTACTGGGGCAGCCCAATCAACAACTGGTTCCTGGTAGACGAAGATACCTATAGTGGTCCGCTCAGCAGCCAGATCCGCGATGAATTGGCCAGCGCCAACTGGACCTTTATCGCCAGCGCCTCGCGCCTGCTGGCAGGTGACATCGATCGCCTCGAAACGCGTATTCGCCTGGTCGAGGCGCGCGCTGAATCCCTGCGTCCCGGCACCGCCCTGGTCAATTCCCCGTTGGATGCGCTCGAACGCTACCAGCAAAACGCCCCCGGCCTGACCTATCTGTTATACGCCTTCAGCGTGCCCATCCTGGGCCTGATTTTGACCTTCATCGGCCTGGTGACGGGTTTGTTCATCGGCGGACAGCGCGGAGAAATGGCTATCCTGCGCAGCCGCGGCGCGACATCCCTGCAAGTGGTCTGGATTTCGCTCCTGCAAGGCGCAATTTTGGGCGGCGTGGCCCTTTTGGGCGGCGTGTTCCTGGCCAACTTCATCACCCATTCCATCGGTCGGGCGCGCAGCTTTCTCGATTTCAGCGCGGCGGGCGGTTTGCGCGTCACGCTTACCCCGGCTGTACTCGGCTATGGCCTGCTCGGTATTACCCTGATTTTGTTTATTCTGCTGCTCCTGCCTGCCCTGAGCGCCGCCGCAAATACCATCGTCTCGTACAAACAGGAACGCGCCCGCATGCAGCACCAGCCCTGGTGGCAAAAATATTTTCTCGACCTGTTCCTGCTTCTCCCCGCGGCCTACGGCCTGTGGATGCTGCAACGCCAATCTACCAGCGGGATGGAGAACGCTCCCGACCCGTTGCAGAATCCGCTTCTGCTGCTGGTTCCGGCACTGGGTATTTTCTCGGTCGCTCTCTTCACCCTTCGGCTTGTGCCCCGTTTAATGGAAACGCTCAGCCTGTTGCTGCGCCCGACAAAAAGCGTCGGCATGTTGATGGCCGCCCGTACCCTGGCGCGGACTCCCGCCTTTTACAGCGCCCCGCTCATTTTGCTGGTGCTGACTCTCGGCCTTTCGGCCTTTACCGCTTCGCTGGCCGAAACCCTCGACAGCCAACTGACCAAGCAGGTTTACTACAACCTCGGCGCAGACGTGAACATCCTCGAAATCGGCACGACTTTTGCCGAGGAGGGCGCGGCCGCCAATTACACCTTCGCATCGCTCGAAGATCACTTGCGCATCCCCGACGTCGACGCAGCCACGCAAGTAGGGCGTTACAAGGTTTCGGCGGCTGTTTCGGGCGGCGCAGTGGAAGGGACTTTTCTCGGCGTTCAGCGCGAAACCTTCCCCGCAGTAGCCTACTGGCAGCGCGATTTTGCCGACAGACAGTTGGGCGCATTGCTCAACGAACTGGCTGCCACGCCCAACGGTGTGCTGGTTCCCGCTGACTTCCTGGCCGAGAAAAACCTGGATGCAGGCGATGTCTTGACCCTCGGTATCAAGACCGGGGTGGAGGGCCAGTCCGTTTCGTGGCGGGTCAAAATTGTTGGCACCTTCGACCTGTTTCCGACCTGGTATCCCGAAGATGGCGTTCTGATGGTCGGCAACCTGGACGAGTTCTTCCTGCAAGCGGGTGCAGAGTATCCGCACGAAGTTTGGATGTCTGCCCGCCGCGGCGCAGACGCCGAGGATATTGTCTATGCGGTGCGCGGCTACAGCATTTTGCTCGACCGCGATGCCAATCAGAACCGCCTGGTGGAAGATGGCTTGAACACCTTCGTCAAATCCTGGGCTTCGGCAGACCGCAATATCCGCGCCGAACAGAGCCGCCCGGAACGCCAGGGCCTTTTTGGCCTGCTTTCGGTCGGGTTTGTGGCCTCGGCCTTGCTGACCGTACTCGGATTTTTACTCTATGCCCTGTTCTCCTTCCGCCGCCGTTTCATCGAAATGGGGATGCTGCGCGCGGTCGGTCTTTCGGTGCGCCAGATGGTTTCACTTCTGGCTGCTGAACTGGCTTTCCTGGTGCTGATTGGCATCGGCGCAGGCACAGTGGTGGGCGTATTTGCCAGCCAGTTGTTTGTACCTTTCCTGAAAATAGGCGCGGCTTCACAGACTTTGTATCCGCCCTTCCAGGTGGAGATTGCCTGGATCTCGATTTTGCAGATTTACTTGTTGTTTGGCGTGTTGTTCGTGGCCGCCCTGGCCGTGCTCTCTCGCCTGCTGGTGCGGATGAAGATTTTCCAGGCCATCAAACTCGGGGAGACCAGCTAATGAGCGCCGACCCGTTGATTTTGTGTGAGAACCTGGTCAAAATCTTCCGTCTGGAAGCCCACGATGGCTCCGGCTCGTCGGAGGAAGTCCACGCCCTGCAAGGTCTTGACCTGGCGATTGCCGCCGGAGAGATGATCGGCATTGTCGGCGCGAGCGGCAGCGGTAAATCGACCCTGCTCAATGTCCTGGGCGGTCTCGACCGTCCGACCGGCGGCCGGGCGCTGGTAGCCGGCCGTGACCTGGGACGTTTGTCTGCCTCCGCGTTGGATGCTTACCGGCGCAAAACAGTGGGTTTTGTCTGGCAGCATGGCGCGCGCAATCTGATTTCCTACCTGACAGCCGAAGAGAACATCGAAGTGCCGTTGACCTTCTCTGGCCAGGGCGGTGAAGTCACCCGCCAGCGCGCCCTGGAACTGCTCGATCTGGTTGGTTTATCGAACAGGGTTGGTCACCGCATGGAGGAACTCTCTGGCGGTGAACAGCAGCGCGTGGCGATTGCAATTGCGCTCTCGAACAGTCCGGCCCTGTTGCTGGCCGACGAACCGACCGGCGAACTGGATACGGCTACCGCCAAAGCCATCTACGACCTTTTGCGCGACCTGAACAAACAGCTTGGCCTGACCATTGTGATTGTCAGTCACGACAGCGGCATTGCCCGCCATGTTGACCGGGTTGTGGCCGTACGGGACGGCAAACTTGCCAGCGAAACCTTGCGCATCCAAAAGGCCGAAGGGGAAGAACACCACCTCGAAGAATTGACCGTGCTCGATTCGTCTGGCCGTCTGCAAATCCCGCGCGAAGCTCTGGAGCGATTCAACATTCGCCGCCGGGTGCGCATCGAAGTGACCGATGATGGCATCCTCATCCGTCCGCCGGAGAACGATCATCACGGTTCGGAGCATGAAGCCTTGAGTTATACACCAACGGGCGATGCTGAGAATATCCCTGTTTTGCCCGCGTCTGCAACCAACTTGCTCGCGCGCGTCAGAAATTGGATTGGCAAGGCAGGCAGGCGTTGAGCATGAGTTTATTATCAGCTTGTCATTTCGAAGGAGCCGCACAGCGGCGACTGACACCGGCCCTGGCGGGCGATGCCAGGGGAAATCTTACTTACAACGAAAAAGATTTCTCGCCGCAAGGCGGCTCGAAATGACAAATCTCTAATTATCTACTCTCTATAACCCATGAGCGAATCTTTCACCATCGAAACTGAAAACCTGTGGCGCGTCTATGAGACGCGTGGCGCAAGCGTCCCGGCCCTGCGTGGAGTGAACCTGCATGTGCCCTCGGGCCAAATGGTGGCGCTCAAGGGGCGCTCGGGCAGCGGCAAGACCACCCTGCTCAACTGTCTGGCCGGGTTGGACAGGCCCACCTCCGGCAAGGTGCATGTGCTTGGGCATGACCTCGCAGAGATGAGCGAAGACGAACTGACCACGTGGCGGCGCGAACAGATTGGGTTGGTGTTCCAGTCCTTTGGCCTGCTGCCAACCCTTTCCGCTTACGAGAATATCGAACTGCTCCTGCGCATCAAGGGTGACGAGTACCAACATCGTCATCAGCGCGCGCTGGAATGCCTTGATCTGGTCGGGATGAGCCGTTGGCGCGACCACCGTCCCTATGAAATGTCTGGTGGGCAGCAACAGCGCGTGGCGATTGCCCGAGCCCTGGCCAACCGCGCCGGGCTGATCATGGCTGACGAACCTACCGGCGAGTTGGACAGCCGCACCGCTGCCGAAATCCTGACCTTCTTTCGCGAGCTGGCCGAAAAGCAAGGTATCACCATCCTGATGGTTTCGCACGACCCGCTCGTAGACCAATTTGCCCATGAAGTCCTGACCCTGAAAGACGGCAACCTCCAGCCCTGAGCCTGTCGAAGGACGATTCTTCAAATACTCATACGCGCTTCGACTGCGGTCTTTGGCCTCCGCTCAGCACAAGCATCTATTTACCAATTACCAATCTCTATTCACCATTCTGCATTCATCCTTCATCATTCTGCATTCCCCAAGGAGCTTCCCATGAAATACGGCTACTTCGATGATCCCCAACGTGAATATGTCATCACCAACCCCAGGACGCCCGTCAAGTGGATCAACTACATTGGCACCCTGGCCTTTGGCGGATTGGTCGATCACACTGGTGGCTTGCTGCTCTGTAAGGGTGACCCGGCGCTGAACCGCATTACTAAATACATCCCGCAGTTGCCCGCCTCCGATTTTCGCGGCGCGACCCTTTACCTGCGCACCCCGGCTGTTGAGGGCAACGGCTCCCGCAACCATCCCTATCATGTTCTCAGTCCTTTCTTCACCCCCGGCCTCGAAAAACTTGACCGCTACGAGTGCCATGTTGGCCTCGGCTATACCCGTATCATCAGCGAAATCGCCGGGATTTGTACCGACGCGACCATTTTTGTTCCGCCTGATGCCCAGGTAGAAATTCGCTCAGTCAAAATTACCAACTTGCGCAAAACGCCCATCAGCCTGGATGCCATCCCGGTTGTCGAGTACACCCACTTCGACTCGCTCAAGCAATTTACCAACGCCGATTGGGTTCCGCAAACCATGACCTCGCGCCTGGTCGAATTGCCCGGCGGACACAAAGTCATCAGCCAGTACGCTTTCATGCGCCGCGATTTTTGTGTCAACTATTTCACATCCACCGTGCCGTTCTCGTCCTTCGAGACCGACCGCGCCCGCTTCCTCGGCGACCATGAGTACGGAACTTTTCGCAGCCCGTTGGCCCTCCAGCAGCCAGAGCTGGGCAATTATCAGGCTGAGCGCGGAGATAACATTGCTGCCTTGCTCATCCCGCTCGGCGAGATCGGTTCCGGTGAAACCGTCCGCTTTGCGACCCTGCTCGGCCAGGAAACCCAACCCGTCGATGCCCTGCCCCTCATCCAGCGTTTCTCTGACCCGGCCGCTATTGATGCAGCCCTCGAAGACATGCGCCGCTTTTGGGACACCTACCTGGGCGTCTTGCAGGTCGAGACTTCTGACCCGGCCATGAACGCCATGCTCAATATTCATAACCCGCGCCAGTGCCATACCACCAAGAACTGGTCGCGTTACCTGTCGCTCTATCAGCTTGGGCTGGGCGGTTCGCGTGGAATCGGCACCCGCGACTCATCGCAGGACGTGCTCAGTGTGCTGGCTTCCACGCCAAAGGAAGGCCTCGACCTGATTCGCAAACTTCTCAGTGTGCAATTGCGCGCCGGGAATGCCATGCACCAGTTCAACCCGCTCAACATGCTTGGATCGATGGGCGATTCTGCCGAAATGGAAGACCGTCCGCACTATTACTCAGATGACCATCTCTGGCTGGCGCTGGCGGTTTGCGCCTACATCAAAGAAACCGGCGACAGCATTTTTCTGCACGAAATCATCCCCTTCTATGAAAAGGGCAAGGATGAATCTGCCCTGGAAGTGGGGACGGTGCTCGAACACCTGCGTCGCGCACTGGCCTTCACCAAGTCTGATGTCGGCGCGCATGGCCTGCCCCTGGCCGGTTTCGCCGACTGGAACGATACCATCAACCTGCGCACTGGGGCCGAATCGCTCTTTACCGCCAACCTGTATGGTGTGGCCCTCAACGAAATGATCGCCCTGTGCCGCTACCTCGGCGACGATGCTTCCACCTCCGCCTATCTCGCGGATCACGCCGAAATGAGCGCTCGCGTTAACCAGCACGCCTGGGACGGCGAGTGGTACATCCGCTATTTTGACCATGATGGTGCGCCCATCGGCTCAAAGGTTAACCAGCAAGGAAAGATATTCCTAAATGGACAGACCTGGCCGGTGCTTTCGGGCTTTGCCAGCCCTGAACGCGCCAGCAGCGCCCTTGAATCCGTCCGCAAGCATCTCAACACCAGCAAGGGCATCAAGCTCTCGGCCCCCGGCTACAACGGCTTCGACCCGTCCAAGGGCGGCGTGACCACCTATCCGCCCGGCGCGAAGGAAAACGGCGGCATTTTCCTGCACCCCAATCCCTGGGCGATGATGGCTGAAACCATGCTCGGCAACGGCGAGCGCGCTTTTGAGTATTACACCCAGATCAACCCGGCCGCCAAAAACGACATCCTCGATGAGTATGAAATCGAACCTTATGTCTACGCCCAGAACATCCTGGCCGATGAGCACCCTCAGTTCGGTCTCGGACGCAACTCCTGGCTCTCCGGCACGGCATCGTGGACCTACCGGGCCGGGACGCAGTACATCCTCGGCGTCCGCCCCGACTACAACGGCCTGCGCATCGACCCCTGCATTCCTGCTGCCTGGAATGGTTTTAGCGTTACGCGCAAATTTCGCGGCGCAACCTATCAAATTGCGGTTAAAAACCCGAATCATGTCTGCAAGGGTGTTGCCAAATTGACAGTAGACGGTAAAATGGTGGATGGAAATCTGATTCCCGTCTTTGCGGACAGGTTGACACACACCATCGAGGTTACTTTAGGCTGATGACAAACTTCCACGGACACCCCACCCGCCGCCTGGCTACCGATTACCTTACCCTTGATTACCTGATCGATGCAGGCCCACGCCTGGTGCGCCTCTCGTTAAAAGGGTCTGATATTAACCTGTTGGGAGAGGCCCCCGATGTTGGTTGGGAGACTCCCGGCGGCTATTACCATCTGCTGGGCGGTCACCGCCTGTGGGCCTCGCCCGAAGAACCGGGCGTCACGTACGCTCCCGACGACAGCGGCCTCTCGGTTCGTGAAATCCCTGAGGGAGTGGAACTGCTCTGGGAGCCGAAAACCGGCGAAGGTGGTCTCGCCAAATTTATCCGTATCGAACCTGAGACCGATCGCGCTGCGCTGCGTTTTATCCACCGCATCACCAACCGCTTCTCGTATCCGGTAACGTACGCGCCCTGGGCAATTACCGTTTTGCCTCTGGGCGGCACGGCTTACCTGCCCTGTCCGCCGGCCGGCGAAGACTTTCAGCCCGACCGCGCCCTCGTCCTGTGGCCCTACGTCCGCTGGAACGACTCGCGCCTCGGCCTGCACGAAGCCGGCTTGACGGTCAAGGCCGAAGCTGCCATGCCGCCCATCAAAATAGGCGCATTTTCAGCTTCGGGCTGGACGGCTTACGAGCGTGACGGCATTTTGCTCTTCAAGTGTTTCGAGCCGCTGGTGGGCGAGTATTCTGACAAAGGCTGTAACGTCGAAATCTACTGTTCCGACAAATTGCTCGAACTGGAAACCCTGGCCCCGGCCATGTATATGCGCCCCGGCCAGGCAACCGAGTTCTCCGAAATTTGGGAAATCCACACCGGCGAGGCAGTACAAGAGATTCTGGCTGAGTTTGAATAATGGAGATTTGTTGATGATCACCGAACTCGAACTGACCGTTATGGATGGCACCAATCCCGGTGGCGTGCTTTCAGAGCATTTGCGCGCATTCGAAGAAGCTCATCAGGTCAAAGTCAACCTGACTATTTTGGCCTGGGAAACATCCTGGACGGATATTGTCAAATATGGCCTGTACGGCCGTGGACCAGATGTCTCCGAGATTGGTTCCACCTGGCTGGCCAGCCTGGTCAGCATGAATGCCCTGCGCCCGTTTTCTAATCTCGAGACTATCGCTCTTGAACCCGAATCTTTCCTGCCCCGATTATGGGAAAACGGCCAGTATGCTGGAGCGCTGTACGGTGTTCCCTGGTTTGCTGATACCCGTTTGATCTATTACCGCAGTGATGTTTTTAAGAAGGCTGGTGTTGACCCATCCCGGGCATTTTCCTCGGCGGAGGAACTCGAGAAAACGATAGAGATTCTCAAAAAGGACGGGGTCGATACCCCCTGGTTGGTTCCCACCGATCGCACCCTCAACAACCTGCACATCCTTGCCGCCTGGGTTTGGGGCGCCGGGGGAGATTTCCTTTCTCCAGATGGAAAGGAAATTCTGTTCGACCAACCTAAAAGCCTGGAAGGGTTTTGTAATTATTTCCGTTTGGGTCGTTTTATTTCTGCGCGTTCGATGCTATTGGATGATAACCTTGCCAATCGTCGTTTCCGTCAGGGCAAAGCTGTCATGTTGGCCAGCGGTCCCTGGGTGCGCATGACCGAAGCAGAATCGTACAAAGTGGTGCGTGAAAACTATGCGGCTGCGCCCCTGCCGGGCATTCCATTTATTGGCAGTTCACACATGGTCATTTGGAAGCATTCCCCAAACGGCGATCTGGCCTGTAAGCTGGTTGAGTTTCTCACTTCATCTGGTTTCCAGCGCGAGTTTTATAATGTCCCCAGCCTGTTTCCCTCGCGAACAGCCCTGCTCGCGGAAGGCCTGCGCGATGACCCGGTCTGGCATGCCAGTGTCGAGTCGATTCGGCGGGGGCGCACCTTCCCGGTTGCCTCGTTATGGGGCTTGCTCGAAGACCGGCTCTCCGTTGAAATTGGCAAGATTTGGAGCGATATTGCGGCCAGTTCGAACCATGATGAGATTGAATCGATTGTGCGCACACACATCACCCTCCTGGCAGAACGCTTGCGCGCGCCTTCGGGATTTTGAGAAAACGGGAGATGTAACCGCCAAAGGCGTGTTTTTGCATCGGTGCGCATCACTAAGGTCCCTGTTTCTTCAAAAGAGCCAACGTTTGGCAGTAATTCTCATGTAAAAAGTCACTGGATAAGGCTGCTTTGCGGTATTATCATAGTATTGTCCCTTTTATAGAGAATCAGGAGGATGTGTATGCCAGCGTTAGATGAAATCCTAGCCATTATCCTGGGCGGTGGCCGTGGGGCGCGCCTGTACCCGTTGACCAAGCTGCGCTCAAAACCGGCTGTGCCAATTGCGGGCAAATACCGCCTGATAGATATCCCCATTAGTAACTGTATCAATTCCCATATTTATCGCATCGCGGTGCTGACCCAGTTCCACTCGGTTTCCTTGCATCGTCACATCACCAATACCTACCAGTTCGATCACTACCATGCGGGCTGGGTTCAAATTTTGGCCGCCGAGCAAACTCTGACCAGTGATGACTGGTATCAGGGAACTGCCGATGCGGTGCGCAAGCAAATCCGCGAGATTCAGGCTTCGGGGGCAAAGTATGTCTTGATTCTGGCAGGCGACCATCTCTACCGCATGGATTACTCCAAGATGGCTGCATTCCACTGGGAAAGGGAAGCCGATATTACTGTCGCGGTCCAACCTGTTTCGCGCCTGGAAGCTTCGCGTCTGGGTATCCTCAAGCGCGGTGACGAAGACCGTATTACCGCTTTTGTCGAGAAACCCAAAGACCCCCAAACCCAGGCTCAGTTTGTCAGCCGTGACGACGAGGAGCGGCCTTTTCTGGCATCGATGGGTATTTACATGTTCAAAACTGAAGTGCTGATCGACCTGCTGACCAATTTTCCCGACCACGATGATTTTGGCAAGGATGTCATTCCGCATTCGATCGGTAAGGATGCTGTTTTTGGCTATGACTTTGAAGGTTACTGGATGGATATCGGAACAATTCGTTCGTTCTACGAGACCAATCTTGAGCTTTCGACCGATAACTCACCCTTTAATTTTTTCGATCCTGAACGCCCGATTTATACCAATCCGCGCATTTTACCTGGCTCGCAGGTGATGGATAGTAACTTGAAGGACGTTTTGCTTTCAGAAGGCTGCCGTATTCAAAAGGCCAAAATTTCACATTCGCTGATTGGCTTGCGCAGCCGCATTGGCCCCGGTACAACCATCAAAGATACGATCATGATGGGTGCTGATGATTACGATATGATGCCACACCGTAAGAACGATGTGGCCATGGGTGTTGGCCCGAATTGCCATATTGAGGGCGCAATCCTTGATAAAAATGTTCGTATTGGCGAAGGTGTGGTGATTAAACCTTTCCCGCGTGGCACCGAAATCGACGCCGGGACATGGGTCGTGCAGGATGGTATCGTTGTCATTCCAAAAGACACGACCATACTGCCCAATACGCGAATTGCCCCCGAATAACTTTATTTAGCCAACTTTGTTCGTCAGCCCCTCTCGGTATCGGGAGGGGTTTAGACTTGCCCGTAGAGGAGAAAATTTTATGCCCAATGTTCAGCCTGTTCAAAACTCAGATAGCACTTTCTGGCATACGCTCTCATCGCAGGATGTGCTTAAGCGTCTGAATGTCGCCGAAAACGGCCTGACCACCGAAGAAGTGCAAAAGCGCCAGGAAGAATATGGTCTCAACCAGTTGACCGAAGCTTCGCGCCCTGGCTTTTTGGCCCTGCTTTGGGAGCAGATCAGTGACTTTGTTGTCATGCTGCTCATCATTGCCGCCGTTATTTCTGGCATTATCGGTTGGAGCGAATATGTCAAGACCGGCTCCACTGCTGAATTTATCGATGCAGGTGCAATCATCGCAATTGTGGTGTTGAACGCCACGCTTGGTATTGTTCAGGAACGGCGCGCTGAAGAGGCGCTGGCTGCGCTCAAAAAATTGGCTGCGCCCGAAGCGCATATCCTGCGAAACGGGGAGCGTATCACTCTCCCGGCGCGGGAACTTGTCCCTGGTGACATTGTCTACCTCGAAGCGGGGAATTTTATCCCGGCGGATGTGCGCCTGCTTGAAGCGATTAACCTGCGGGTGGAAGAAGCTTCGCTGACCGGCGAATCGCTCCCGGTGCAGAAAAATGCTGCCATGCAGCTCGATCCCGAAGCGCCGCTGGGCGACCGAAAAAATACCGCCTTTATGGGTACCACTGTTTCTTACGGGCGCGGCAAGGGTGTGGTTGTCGGCACAGGAATGCGCACCCAGCTTGGTTTGATCGCTGAAATGCTTCAATCGGTCGAATCGGAAGAAACCCCGCTCCAGAGACGGCTCGATGAACTCGGAAAAACCCTCAGTATTGCTGCGTTGATTTTAGTGGCGGTCGTTTTCCTGGTGGCGCTTTTCAATCGCACCGAAATCGGCATGCTTTTTAGCACCCCGATCGAATATTTTAGCGAGTTTGGCAAGGAAATCACCGAAGTCTTCATGATTGCCATCAGCCTGGCCATTGCCGCCGTACCTGAAGGCTTGCCGGCGGTGGTGACGATCTCGCTCGCGCTCGGGATGCAGGAGATGATCAAGCGCCACGCGCTCATCCGCAAGCTGTCCTCCGTTGAAACGCTGGGCTCTGCCACCACGATTTGTTCCGACAAAACTGGCACCCTGACCCAGAACGAAATGACCGTCACCCGCATCTGGGCCGATAACCAGTTTATCGGCGTGACCGGCACCGGATATTTGCCGCAAGGTGAATTCCAGGTGGATGGCAAAACCGTCGAAGTCAAAAAATATCCCGCTATTTTGACCACGCTCTGGCTGGGAACGATCAACAACGACGCCGAAGTGGAAGCGGGGGAGCAGAAAGCCCGCGTCATCGGCGACCCGACCGAGGCAGCCTTGATCGTTGCTGCCGAAAAAGCCGGGGCGCTGCATAGCGATGTCGATCGCGCTTATCCGCGCGAAAATGAAATCCCCTTCGATTCGGATCGCAAGCGCATGATCACCGTCCACAGCATTGTGGATCCACAGCCTGATGACCCATCGCCGTTTTACAACAGTTCCCACAAAGATTGGGATGTTGTGGCCGTCAAGGGCGCGCCAGATGTCGTCCTGACACTCTGCACTCAATACCAGACCATAGGCGACAAGGCAGCGCCGCTAACAGACGAAATGCGCAAACAGATTTTGGCTGCCAATGATGCCATGACCAAAGACGCCCTGCGCGTTTTGGGGGTGGCCTACCGCCTGGATAGAGATGTTCCGGAGACTGATCTGACCCCTGAAATGGTCGAGCACGAGCTGGTCTTCGTTGGCCTGATCGGCATGATCGATCCGCCGCGTATGGAAGTAAAGCCAGCCCTGATGAAAGCGCTCGCAGCAGGCATTCGCACGGTGATGATTACCGGCGATTTTCCCAACACTGCTCGTGCCATTGCTGAGCAAATTGGCCTGTTGCGCCCCGGTCACAAGGTGCTTGCCGGCGCTGATATTGACGATCTGAATGATGAAGAGCTTAAGAAAACGGTGATTGAGACCGATGTCTTTGCCCGCGTCTCGCCTGAACACAAAATGCGCATCGTCGATGCCCTGCAAGCCAATAATCAGGTAGTTGCCATGACCGGCGACGGCGTCAACGACGCCCCGGCCATCAAACGCGCCGACATCGGCGTGGCGATGGGCATTACCGGCACGGATGTGGCCAAGGGTGCCGCTGACATGGTGCTGACTGACGACAACTATGCCAGCATTGTCTCGGCGGTTGAACAAGGACGCATTATTTACAGTAACATTCGGAAATTTGTCTTCTTCCTGCTTTCCAGCAACGTGGCTGAGATCATGATCATCTTCCTCGCTACCCTGGCTGGTTTGCCTGCTCCGTTGACCGCCATCCAGCTTTTGTGGCTCAACCTGGTGACTGATGGCGCGCCAGCCCTGGCATTGGCCATGGAAAAGGGTGACCCGGATATCATGGATTACAAGCCCCGGCCAAAAGACGAGCCGATCATCAACAAATCGATGCAGCTGGGTATTTTTGTCCAGATGTTCGCCCAAACCGGTGCTGTCCTGACCGCATTTGCTCTCGGCCTGCTCTGGCATCTCGAAGCAGGTGCGTTTGTCCCTGAAGGCACGAATCCCATCTTGTACATTCTCCAGCATGACTGGAGCGGTATCGATGTCCAGACTGCTGAGACAATGGCCTTCCTGACCCTTTCCTTCGCGGAACTATTCCGCGCCTACACGGTGCGCTCCGAGCGCGCTTCGCTCTTCCAGATCGGCGTATTCTCCAACAAGTGGATGCAGTATGCAGTTGGGCTGTCTGTAATTCTGCTGATCCTGGTTACGACCGTGCCTTTCTTGCAGCCGATTTTCAATACCCATAACCCATCCACGATCGAGTGGCTTGTGGTGCTCGGGCTGGCTATCGTCCCGGCGATTGCGGAAGAAATCACCAAATTCTTCCTGCGCAAGAATAACAAATAAATTTACCCGCTTTTGCCAAAATGCCGCCCGGCGTAACAGGGCGGCATTTTCTTTTCATCAAGAAAATACAAACAGGTAAAATAAGCCATCTCTTTTTTGAAGAAGCGGCGAATGAAAATGAACAACCTGCTCGAAGTCATCTTGCTGTTCGGCAAACTGGGATTCACCGCCTTTGGCGGCCCGGCGGCCCACATTGCCATGTATCACGACGAAGTTGTCCGCCGCCGCAAGTGGATAGATGAACAGCGTTTCCTCGACCTGCTCGGCGCAACCCAACTCATTCCCGGGCCCAACTCAACCGAGATGGTCATGCATATCGGCTACCTGCGCGCCGGTTGGCCGGGTCTCATTTTGGGCGGCCTGGCTTTTATCATTCCGGCCACATTAATCGTGACCGTCTTTGCCTGGGCCTATGTTGAATTTGGCAGCCTGCCGCAGATTGGGGCCATTTTGTACGGGGTTAAGCCGGTCATCATTGCCATCATCGCCCAGGCGCTGTGGGATTTGGGCCGTCGCGCCTTGAAAACTCGCTTGCTGGCAGGCTGTGGTCTGGCCGCATTGGGTCTGTATTTTGCCGGGATCAATGAGATCGCGCTGCTTTTCCTGGCTGGATTGGCCGTCATGCTGCTGCAAAACTATCGCCAAATGCGCGCTGCGCCGCAGGCTCTGTTGCCGTTGAGCGGTTTGGGGTTGCCTGCTTTGCTCGCACAACCGTTTGGCCTGGCGACCCTGTTTTGGACTTTCTTCAAAATTGGCTCAGTGTTGTATGGCAGCGGCTATGTTTTGCTGGCTTTCATGCACACTGATTTTGTCCTGCGCCTGGGTTGGCTGACCGATCAGCAGCTTTTGGATGCGATAGCGGTTGGCCAGGTCACGCCAGGGCCGCTCTTTACTTCGGCCACTTTTATCGGTTACATCCTCGGCGGCCTGCCTGGCGCACTTATTGCTACCCTGGGCATTTTCGCGCCTGCCTACATTTTCGTCATCATCAGCAACCCGTTCATACCCAAACTGCGCAACTCACCCTGGGCCGCCAGCCTGCTGGATGGCGTCAATGCTGCTTCGATGGGCTTGATGGCCGCGGTCACCCTGACGTTAACCGCCGGCTCGCTGACCGACTGGTTCACCATCTTTCTGGCTGTTGCAGCGCTGGTGATGCTGATCCGGTTCAAAATCAACAGCACCTGGCTGGTGCTGGCTGGCGCTGTGCTGGGGTGGCTGGCGGAACAGTTTGTGCGACTGGCGATATAGTCGGAAAATTTGTCTGGAAAAATTGCGCCTCTTGTCTGAAATTCAATACAATGGATGGACCGGCCAATGAGATGCACCATAAAAAACGTGGTTTGCCTGCCTTGTGCTGATAAAATATCGCCATGTTTCGACAATTATCTAATCCATCCCGCAAGAAATTTCCACGCCAGTTCTGGCTGATGTTCTGGGGTTTGTTACTCAGCTCCAGCGGCGCGAGCATGATCTGGCCCTTCCTGTTGATCTACATTAACGGCAAGCTCAACCTGCCCCTGACCACCGTCGGCACGCTTATCACCATCAACGCCATCAGCAGCGTTGCATCGACTTTCCTGGCCGGGACTTTTGCAGATCGCTTTGGGCGCAAGGGTGTCATGGTATTGAGCCTGTTTGCCGATGGCATCCTGTTCATCTTGATGATCCAGGCCAACGACTACCTGACCTTTGCCATTCTGATGGCCGCGCGCGGATTCTCCAATCCGCTCTACCGCGTCGGGGCAGACGCCATGCTGGCTGATTTGATCCCGCAGGAAGACCGCCCTGAAGCCTACGCGCTGATCCGCATGGTCAGCAACCTGGGGATCGCCATCGGCCCGGCGGTCGGCGGGTTCCTGGCAGCGACATCCTACGACCTGGCTTTTTACGCCGCCGCCAGCGGAATGGGCGTTTACGGACTGTTGATGGCCCTGTTTGGCCGCGAAACACTGCACGCCGATCAAAAGGATGCCAGGAAAGAAAAAATTGGATGGTTGGGTGGCTACGAAAAAGTGCTGGCCGACAAAGCCTTTACCCCGGTCATCGGCTTGATGATGTTTGGCTGGGTGACAGCTACGCTGATGTGGATTCTGATGCCGATCTACGCCAATACCAATTTCGGTGTGCCTGAAAACCTGTATGGCTGGATCCCTACAACCAACGCCTTGCTGGTGGTCAGCCTGCAAGTGCTGATTACGCGTCGCACCCGTCACTACGAAACCCGGCGTATGATGTCGCTCGGCATGTTGTTCTATGCCATTGCCAACGGGCTGGTGGCCCTGGCAACCGGTTTCTGGGGATTCTGGGTCGCCATGCTGGTGATGACGGTCGGTGAATTGATCATCGTTCCCACGTCCAGCACTTACGTTGCCAACATCGCCCCCGCCGACATGCGCGGACGCTATATGAGCATCTATGGCCTGACCTGGTCCTTTGGGCAAATGTTTGGCCCGGTCCTGGGCGGGATGCTGAACGACAACCTCGGTCCGCGTTTTATCTGGATCGGCGGCCTGGCCATTGGCCTGGTCAGCGCCTTCGGGCTGTACTTGCTCTCACGACAGGTTCTGAAACCCCAATTATCTACAGATTGATACTCCTGTTATTTGTTTTACGTAGGTCTGGGTAAATCATGTCACTACCAAAACAAGGAGACCCGCATGACATCTTCAATAGACGAACTTGCCCGCATGGGCGACCGCGAGACACTCAACGAGATAATGGATGAGAACGACGATTGGATGATCCAGTTGGACGCCGCCGAGGCGCTGGTTAAGTTGAATGACTCGCGCGGGCTTGAATTCCTGCTGATTGCCCGCGAAAGTGAAGACGAAGAAATTGTAGCCGTTGCCGAAGAAATTTTACAAGGCCCGGCAGTACGCCGCATGAAAGAACAATTGGATGCCGGGAAGAAGACCGCCCGCGCCGAACGCATCGAAAAAGCCAAACTGCGCCTGCAGCAAAACAAAAAAGTCTTTGCCTACAAGGTTGTCTATGTTGCATCTGGTGACATTTTGCTCGAAGACCCGCTCGGCGAAGGTTTCAGCATCGACGAACTTGACCAGGCCGGCTTGGAAGGCTGGGAAGTCGTCAGCATGATCCCGCGCCGCAAACAGATTCTGGTCAGTGGGCTTGATGAGCACCTGGTTGGGGCATACTTCTTCCTGAAAAGGGAAGTCAGCTCGCAAACAGAGCTGCCGGGCTAAACCTGCCCGAAACTCACTCCCTTACTTCCGCTTCTGCCTGATGCGCCTGCGACCCTGGCGCATCAGTTTTTCTATCCAGGCGGCAAATGGTTCGGCGGGCAGGGGTTCCACCAGCGCCCACTCGGGCTTTTCGCGCAGTTTGAGTACCTCGTTGGCGGCAGCGATCCCGGTTACGGCTGCCCGCTCCAGAAAAAATGACGGCGATGGGTGGCGCACCCAGTCCCCGGCGCAGAACAGTCCCGGCCAGGGGGTGACCGTCCCCAAATGCGTCTCTGCCGGGCCGACAGCGGGCAGGGTATGGGTCTCATTGTTGCGTTGCAGGTGTTGCCCAAGCCGCGCGCCGCGCAGTTCAGGCCAAACACTGGTCACTTCCTGTAAAATTTGGGCAATCAGCACTGCATCTGGCCGGGCCAGAACTTCGGGCGGGCCATAAATGTGAATTTCGATAGCGCTCCCGCCCGTCTCACGACCCCAGCGGCGGTACTGGTTATAGATTCGGTCGAGCCAGAAAAAATTGTGGCCGGTAAATTCACCGCTGAAGATCCCGGCCTCGCCGGTGCGGCGCGGGTTGGTGGAAAACCACAGCCGGACGACAGCGTTGGATGTGGAGCGGGGGAAGAAGCCCCCCTGGCCTTCGGCCTTCTCCCCATTTTCAACCGGGTTTCGTCGAAAATGGGGGGAATAGAGGGGGGCCAAAATGGTTTGAGCCGCTTTGGACTCTACCGCCAAAACGACCTGATCTGCCGTAAAAACCTGATCGCCGCTATGGACGGCCCAACCAGCGGACTCAGCTGTCAGCCTGTCCACCGTTGTATTGATGCGAATCTCGCCTCCGAGCGACTTCACACGCTCCGCAAGCGGTTCCGTTATGGAGGCTCCGCCTTCGTCTGGCAGGTAGCTGAAGGCCCACGAGTCGCGCCGCAGCAGGGTGTAAAAGCGCAAAAAAGCGAGAAAGCCCGATAACGGAACCTCGTCTGGGGGGGCTGACAGCGCGTTACGCGCCAAACCCTGGAACAAAGCCATTAACGCCGGAGACCAGCGCCGGGTGAGTCCGTCCAGGGTCAGCCCTTCGAGCGGTTGGTTCTCCCCGATGGGGTCGATCCCCAGGGCGAAGACCAATCCCGCCCAGACATGAAAAAGCGAGAGCCAATCGCGCAGGTCGAGCGCCCACAGAAAGCGCGGATTAAGAAAGAGATTGAGATAATGCAGGGGCGCCGGAAAGGGGCTGCGGCGAATGCTGCGGCCCACATTGGCCTGGGCGGTGAACCCGTGGCGGCGATAGATCCAGGTCTCGTCGTCGGCGGGCACGAAAACCGGGCGCAGGTTGTGACGCGCCAGCAGGGCATTGAAGTTGCGATACGGCGACCAGATACCATGCACGCCGTGCTCCAGCCGAAAGGATGTACCGTTAATGGCGACTTCTTCGCCGCCGGAAAGCCTGCCCCCCACGCGAACAGCGGATTCGAGCACGAGCGGCTTGAGCCCGCGCTCGGCCAAGTGCAGGGCGGCCGTCAGCCCCGCCACCCCCGCGCCGATGATGATTGTTTCGTGATTGGATGAGCGCAAGTTGGAATGTTTCACGTTTTAGAACCTGGTCGCAAATATTTCCACAAAATCGCCACCATCAATCCCAGATAGCCCAAAATAACCGCGTAAATATGAAAAGCGAAGCGCCAATCCGGGCTGGGGATGACGAATTGGCCGAACACGGCCAGGGCAATGTAGACCAGCGCATAGCGGATGATGAAGGTTTGCAAGTGATGGTTTCCCATCAGGAACATGAGCGGGACAAGCGCCATGCAGGCCCAATAGGCGAACTGGCCAAGCTGGTTGGCATCCGGGTTGCCCCAGGGCGAGTTGCCGATCAGGAGCCACTCGACCATCAGGCCCGTGAAGCCGAACAAGACAACATAAAACAGGATGAATTTTGGACGGTTGCTCAGGGTGGTCAACAACAGGCGGGTAACCAGATAGATGCCGCTCATGTAAAGCGTGTTGAAAACCACGGAGCCGATGAAGTTATCCAGGTCGTTCCGCAGGAAAACCGAAAACTGCCATTCGCCGATGGCGGCGGTTAGCAGGCCGAGAAAGATGAACTGAGTGATTTTTATGACATTTCTCATAACAGGGTAGCTTTTTAGGAATTCCTGTGATAGGCCCCGCATTTTGGGGCAACTATCAAAGCACCAACAGGATAGATCCAAAGATTGTACGCTGAATTGATAAAATAATACTCAATCTGGGTTATTGTACTATTGGTGATGGAAAAAGCCATGCCAGACTTGTCTTGTGCTACAATGCCGCCAGCAAATTTTCACCGAGGTTTTCTCTATGCGACGAATGTTTTTAACGATTATCCTGCTCACCTTGCTGGTTACTGCCTGTGCGCCTGAGCCGCCCGCCTTTGCGCTGCCAGTGGCCAATCCGCCGACCAGCCCGCCGCCCACACCCATCCCGTCAACGGCGACCTCGGCACCAACGTTATGGATTGCACCGTCGGCGCCGGATGAACTTCGCGCGGCGGCGCAGGCTGCGGGATTCGTTTCTGCGCCGGAACGTGAAGCGGCGAACCTGCGCCTTGAACCCGCCAGCGCAGTGGATCCGGTCATTTCAAGCTGGGTCTATGCCCTGGTGGCGGCCTTCCCGACCGTGCGCGATGGAGTCGCTTTCGATGAGCTTCAAGCCGCCTGGAACGGGAACGGCCAGGCCTTGACGATGACAGAATCCACTTACAGCGCGATGCAAACCCTGTTTGGCGGCGAGGCAGGCGCGGGCGTGGTGCGCATCATCTCTGCTCGTGATGTGGAATACGCCCTGTGGGCGCAGCGTGAGTCCTGGGGCATCGTTCCATTTGAGTCCATCAGTCCCAAAATGAAGGTGCTCGAAGTGGACGGTCAGGCGCCCACCCGTAAGGAATTTAATGCCAGCGCATACCCGCTTAAGGTTGGTTTTACCCTGAGCGGGGGCGAGATCGCTTTGCCCGCCAGCAATCGTGACCCTGACAAGATGGCAACCGTGGTGATGACCGGCGTGACCGCCCTTGTGCGCGCAACCGCCTACAAAATGGAGTTGAATGGCAATATTTACCCGGCCCGCGATATTCGTGATTTGTTGTTGGAAGCCGATATTGCCCATATTTCGAATGAAATCCCGTTTGCTGTCGGCTGTCCATACCCCAACCCCGACCAGCGCCGTTTAATTTTTTGCTCCGATCCAAAATACATTGAATTGCTGGAATATGTCGGCACCGATGTGGTTGAATTGACCGGCAATCACTTTCAAGATTGGGGCAAGGAGGCCACGCTTCATACAATCGATATGTATAACGAGCGCGGCTGGCCTTATTTTGGCGGTGGAGCCAACCTGGCAGATGCGCAAAAGCCTGCAATTCTGGAGCGCGGCGGAATGAGTTTTGCCTTTATCGGCTGCAACCCGGTTGGGCCGGATTTTGCCTGGGCGCGCGAAGATGGTTGGCCGGGCGCGGCTCCCTGTGGGGATTACCAGTGGATTGTGGATGAGATTGCGCGATTGAAAGCGCAGGGACATATCGTTCTGGCAACTTTTCAGTATTTCGAGTATTACAGCGCCGAGGCGCGTCCCTGGCAGCAGGCAGATTTCCGCCGCCTGGCGGAAGCCGGGGCGGTGACAATAAACGGCTCACAGGCACATTACCCTCAAGTAATGGAATTTTACGGCGATTCATTCATCCACTACGGGTTGGGCAACATCTTCTTCGACCAAATGGGTTACGATAACCCCAGCAATGGTGTGCGCACAACCAAAACTCGTTATGGTTTCATCACGCGTTATGTCTTTTACGATGGCAGGCTGGCCAGCATCGAACTGCTGACCACCATGCTCGAAGATTTTGCCAAACCGCGCTCGATGACCCTTGAAGAACGCGAAGCCTTTTTGGATGAATACTTCAAGGCCAGCGATTGGTAATTGCTTTTTCATCGTTTCAACCCGCCAAAGGAGAGTCGAAACATGCCGATTTACGATATTTCCCTGACCATTTCGCCGGCCATGCCGGTTTGGCCCGGCGACCCGCCGGTAAAAATGACCCAGACCGAAAGCATGGATTCTGGCGCGGAATATAACCTGACCCGCCTCGACATCTCAGCCCATACCGGCACGCACGTTGATGCGCCGCATCACTTTCTCAACGATGGGCGTACCGTCGAGAATCTATCGCTCGACCTGTTGACCGGGCCGTGTTATCTCGTCCAACTGCCCGATGATGTTGATGAGATCAGCGCCGAGTTCCTCGAACGCACCTCCCTGCCAGATGGCCTGTTGCGTATTCTGTTTGGCACGCGTAATTCCAAACTCTGGGCGCAAGGCCAAAACCAGTTCCAGGAAGATTTTGTTGCGATCAGCGAAGATGGGGCCGAATGGCTGGTTGCTCATGGCGTCAAATTGATTGGTGTTGATTATCTCTCGGTCGCCCCCTACAGCGATTCCGTTCCGACCCACCAGGTTTTATTGCGGGCCGGTGTAATTGTGCTCGAAGGCCTCGACCTCTCGCAGGTTCCGCGCGGATTTTACGATTTGTACTGCCTGCCGCTCAAACTGGCTGGCGCTGACGGCGCACCGGCGCGTGCAATTTTGGTTGGCTAATCGAAATGGATATTTAAATCTGAACAGTCGAAGCGGCTACCGCAGTTCGGGCAGGTAATTTTGCAATTGTGCTCGAACATCTCGGCCCCGCAACGGTCACACCAATAATGCTGTTCGAGCTGCACGGGTTTGAATAGAACAGGATTAAATTCGGAGATTCTCTCTGGACCCAGATCGGTCAGGGCCTGGATGACGTTTTCGGCGTCCCGAAGCAGTTTCGTAACGCGCACTCCCCGGCAACTGGGTTGCCATTTCACCAGCCATTTCAGGCTGCGGGCGTACATTTTCTGCGCGCCGTCGTAATTTTGGTTGCTGAGATGAAAATAGCAGACCGCAATCTGCAAAATCCCCCGATATAAATCACGAATTTCACCCGTTTCGGCCACCCAGGCAGCCTCGAGCAGTTCATGGGCCTCAAAATAATCGCCCGCGTTGAAAGCAGCGATCCCTTCGAGTACTTTTTCCGGCAATCTGCCGTCACAAGGCCTAAAATCAGACATGATTGGTAGTATATCACGCTCATGTTTTTTTTCAGGCTGTGGAGTTGGGGCGCGTACGGTGAAACTCCCAACTCCTGATAGCTTTCGCAAGTGCGCCGCGCTACAATGAAATCTGATCATCAACCTTTTTATGCAGAATGGAGCAACCATGTCCAAAAATCTATTACGCCAACTCGCCAACGCCCTATCCGTGGCGCTTGCGATCACCGTCAACATCCTTGCCAGCACCCTGCCGCTTAACGGGCAGAACACTGGCGAAATTTCAGACCGCTTCCAGGTCTATTTCGTCCCGGCGGGCTATGTCTTTGCCATCTGGGGCGTCATCTACATCGGCTGGATCGCCTTTGCCGTCTTCCAGTTTTTGCCCAAACAGCAGGAAAATCCGCGCTTGCAAAACCTGGGCTATTTGTTTGCCCTGAGCGGAATTTTCAACGCCGCCTGGCTGTTCTGCTGGCACTACAACCAGTTCGGCTTGAGCGTGCTGTTCATGCTGGCCCTGCTCGGCACGCTGATCTTCAGCTATCTCAAGCTGGACGTGGGGCGCACCACCGTCAGCGCCGTTGAACGCTGGTGTGTGGACATTCCCTTCAGCGTTTATCTCGGCTGGATCACCGTTGCGACGGTCGCCAATATCACCAGTTATCTGTACTCGATCAGTTGGAACGGGTTTGGCATCCCGGCCCAGGTTTGGGCTGCCATCATGATCGCGGTCGCCAGCCTGCTCGGGGTGCTGATGGCGCTCAGCCGCCGCGACTCGGGCTATTTGTTCGTGCTGCTCTGGTCCTTTATCGGGATCGCCGTCAAACAGGCCGAATCCCCGCTGGTAGCGAACAGCGCCTGGGCCGCCTCCGCGCTGGCTTTGGGGCTGGCGGTCTACAGCATCATCCTGCGCCGCAGGAAGTAAAAAAGCGCATTAAACGGGCTGGGTCTCTCAAAGGGATATCCCACCTTTTATTGCCAGTTCCGGATATCGAAAAAAACCTCGTTCAAAACCGCCTGGCGATGTTCGCCACCTCGCGGCTGATGTCGCGTCCGGCGGCGGTCAGGGTTATTGGCGCTGAAATGCGCAAACGCTACGAAAAGGAAAAATAATACCCAGCCAGCAAGAAGTCTACGAACGACACGCCGACCTATACGATCGCCTGATCCGGTGCGAGGATTACCAGGGCAACTTGCCCAAAGCGATTGAAGAGATTCTGCCCACTGCCGGCCTGGATATTATCGACCTGGGCGCCGGCACGGGACGTTTGGAGCGGCTGCTTGCCGCACGCGCTCGCAGCCTGCGCGCTTTTGACTCATCCGGGCACATGCTGAAGGTGGCCGAAACCTGCCTGCGCAGCATGGGACTCGAAAACTGGCAGGTGCAGGTCGCCGACCACCGCCAGCTGCCAGCGGCGGACGCCAGCGCCGATTTGGTGGTCTCGGGCTGGAGCTTCAGCTATCTTTCGGTCTGGGGAGACCGCTCACAAGTGGAAGCAGGCTGGGGGCAGGTCGAGCGCGTCCTGCGTCCCGGCGGCACGGTCATCTTCATCGAATCGCTTGGGACTGGCAGCCAGGCTCCCATCCGCCTCGAGCATCTGAGTGATTATTATGCCTGGCTCGACGAAAAAGGCTTTGCCAGCCGGCAGATCTCGACCGATTATCGTTTCAAGAACGTGCAAGAAGCCCGCGAACTGGTTGGATTCTTCTTCGGTGAGCAGATGGCCGCGGGTGTCGAGACAGAGATTTTGCCGGAGTTTACCGGGTTGTGGTGGTTAAAACCGTAGGGGCGAGCCGATGGCTCGCCCCTACAAAATAATTGGGGGAAATTACCCGTGGCGTTCCATGAACTTTTCCATGCGGCGCAGGGCTTCTTCGATCTGTTCGTAGGCGGTCGCATACGAACAGCGCACAAACCCTTCACCGCCCATGCCGAAGGCAGAGCCCGGCACGACAGCCACGCGTTCTTCCTGCAGCAGTTTTTCGGCGAAGGTCTCATCGTCCATACCGCTGGCCTGGATGTTGGGGAAGGCGTAGAATGCGCCGCGCGGCTCGAAAGTATCCAGCCCGAGCCGGTTCAAGCCGCCGACGATCAATTTGCGGCGGCGGTCGTATTCGGAGCGCATCTCTTCCACGTGCGGTTCGCCGCTTTTCAGGGCTTCAATCGCGGCATCCTGGGCGGTGGTCGGCGCGGACATGATCGTGTACTGGTGAATGCGCACCAGCCCGGCGATGATCTCTGCCGGGGCGGCGGCGTAGCCGATGCGCCAGCCGGTCATGGCGTGGCTTTTGGAAAACCCGCCCAGAAGCACGGTGCGGCGTTTGAGGCTCTCACCCAGGGCCGGGAAGCAGACATGTTCGAAGCCGTAGACCAGCCGGTCGTAGATCTCGTCGGAGACGACCATCAGGTCGAATTCTTCGGCGATTTTTGCAATTTCGATCATCGTTTCGCGCTCGGCGACGGCCCCGGTCGGGTTGCTGGGATAACCGATAAAGATGACTTTGGTGCGCGGGGTGATGGCCTTGCGGATATCTGTCGGGTCGACCGAGAAATTGTTCTCTCGCCGGCTGGGGATCTCGACCGGAATGCCGCCCGCCAGGTAGACTTCGGCCTGGTACGAGACAAAGCACGGGGTTGGGATGATAACCTCGTCGCCGGGGTCGAGCAGGGCGTTGAAGGTCAGGTAAAGCGCTTCTGAAACGCCGACCGTGGCGATGATTTCAGTGGCCGGGTCGTAGTTGACGTTGTAGCGCTGCATCAGGTTGTCGGCAATGCCCTGGCGCAGTTCGATCTTGCCAGAGTTGGATGTGTAATGCGTCTCGCCATTGCTGAGCGAGCGGATGCCGGCATCCAGGATGGGTTTGGGGGTGGTGAAATCCGGTTCGCCGATGCCGAGTGAGATGACATCTTTCATCGTGGCGACAATATCGAAAAATTTGCGGATTCCGCTCGGTTTCAACTCTGCGGCGCGCTTCGAGAGATAACTCTTTTGGACATTTGCCTGCATGAATCCTCCAAATAGGTGTGAGTGGGTATTCTTATTGTACAGGCCCACATAAAAAATAGTAGGACAAGATGTCACTTTGTCCTACTATAGAATATCCCTAAAACTGGATACTGCTGTTGTCGCCGATGTTGACTGCCCGGGCGCGCCCCTCCACCCGGGCCTGCCTGCCGACAAAGGAGCCGTGCAGCACCGATTGGGTGGCTACCGAGCCTTCGTCCAGGATGCTGTTGCTGATAACACAATGGCTGACCTCGCAGTCTGCCCCGATCGAGACGTGCGGCCCGATCACCGCCCGCTCCACTTTTGCGCTGGGGTGAATGAAAACCGGTGGCACTACCGTCAGGCCATCGCGCTTGCTTGCCTCGGCCGAGTTGTCGCGCCCGTGATCGAGCATGTAAACGTTGGTTTCGAGGGTGGCTTCGATCGTGCCGGTATCCAGCCAGACATCCACCTTTTCGGGGCGCATTTTCGCCCCGTGCTCGATCATGATATTGATGGCATCTGCCAGGAAGTATTCACCCTTCAACTGCACCTGGCGTTTAAGCTGCTCATCGATGGCGGCGATCAGTTCCTCGCCTTTTTTGAAAAAATAGCAGCCGACCAGCACCAGATTGTTTTCTATGGTTTGTGGTTTTTCGATCAGGCGTGTGATCTGGTTTTTATCGTCCACTTCGGCCACGCCAAAGCGGCGCGGGTCGGGCACCGGCTTGACCCAGGCCACCCCATCGAACTTTTCGTCTTTGATGAAGGAGAAATCGGTCTCAACCAGGGTGTCCGAAAAAACCATCAGGGTCGGGCCGTGTACAGAGTGGCGCGACAGCCACAGCGCGTGAGACTGTCCCTTCATCTCTTCCTGCACCACATAGCTCGATTTGATATGTGGATAATTCTTTTCGAGATAGACCGGGATCTGTTCCCCCAGGTACGGGCCAATGATGAAGATGTATTCCACATCAAAAGAGGCCGGGATGGTTGAGAACATGTGCATCAGGTGATCCAGTGATGTTTTACCGGCCACGCTGACCAGCGGCTTGGGTTTGCTCCAAGTTTGCGGGCGCATGCGTGTGCCCCATCCGGCCATTGGAATGATGATTTTCAAGGTTTGGGTCAAGGTGTCCTCCTGTTGTTGGAAAATCTTTATCGGACGCGGAGCGAACGGATTTGACGGATTTGTTTTTAATCTCCGTAGAATCCGTAAACTCCGTGTCCAAAAAGAGTCACTTCAAGATAGTCAAGTGCGCCAGGGTTGCAGAAAGGCGCTTGATACCGACACTTTCAAAAACCACATCCACGATCTCGTCATCCTGCTGGATGCGGCTATCGAGCACGATGCCTTCTTCCCAGGATGGGTGGCTGACGCGCATCCCGGCCCGGAATTTGGGTTCGATGATCGGGGCCGAGCGCGAGGGGGCAGGCAGGCTCCACGTATCGCGGCGCGGATTGTAGCCCGAACCGCCGCCGCTTCGACGGCCTCCTCCGCCTGCGCGACTCTTTCCGTTTAATAGCTCACCCGGAACATCTTCCAAAAAGCGGGAGGGGATCGTGCTTTCAGCGTAGCCGCGTCCGCCACGTTGCAGGGCCCGGACGAGGTAAAGCGCATCTTTGGCGCGGGTCATGCCAACGTAGAACAGGCGGCGTTCTTCTTCCATCTGTTCCGGTTCGTCAAACGAGCGGCTGTGCGGCAGGGTTCCGTCATCCAGCCCGACGATGAAGACTGCCCCAAATTCCAATCCTTTGGCGGCGTGCAGGGTCAGCAGGGTTGGGGCGTTCTGTGTTTCGCTCAACGTATCCTGGTCTGAGATCAGGGCCACGTTCTCAAGAAATTCTGAAAGGGTGCGGCTTTCGTAGTCCTGGGCCAGGCGGCGCAGTTCGAGAACGTTCTCCCAGCGTTCCTTTCCTTCTTCGGTGCCATCGTCGATGTGATCCTGGTAACGGATGTCAGCCAGGACTTTGTCGAACAGTTCTGGCACTGTGAAGGCCGAGGCCACGCCGCGCCAGGCGGAGAAACTTGCGCCAAAATCGGCCAGGGGCAGGGCGGCCCGTCCGCTAAACTGGGCAAAATAGGGTGAGTCTGATCCGCGGGCCAGGTCGAGCAGGACAGAGCCGGGGCCGACGCCAGCGGCGCGGGCAACGGTGTGCAGCGTCAGCAGGGTCTTGTCCCCGATCCCGCGCGAGGGGACGTTAATGACCCGGTCGAGCGAGACTTCGTCGGCGGGGTTGTAAACCAGGCGCAGGAAGGCGATCACATCCTTGACTTCACGGCGGCCATAAAAGCGCTGCGCCCCGACCAGTTTGTAGGGCAGGCGCGCGCTCAAAAAGGCTTCTTCCATCAAACGCGATTGGGCGTTGGTGCGGTACATCACGGCGCATTCGCCGGGGTCGAAGCGCCTGCTGGCGACCAGTTGGGCGATGCTGTCAACCACAAAACTGGCCTCGCCATAATCGTCGAGGGCTTCGTAATAGTTGATTTTTTCGCCCTGGCCCAAATCGCTAAAGAGCTTTTTCTTGCGCCGGTTGCGAGCCTTGTCGATGACGGCCATGGCGGCATCAAGGATGATCTGCTTGGAGCGGTAGTTTTGCTCGAGCAGGATGACTTTTGCGCCGGGAAAGTCCTGTTCGAAGCGCTGGATATTGCGATAGTCGGCTCCGCGCCAGGCGTAGATCGACTGGTCGCCATCACCCACGCAAAAAATGTTGCGATGGACAGAGGACAGGTGCTTGATCAGCGTGTACTGAGCCTTGTTGGTGTCCTGAAACTCATCGACCAGCACATGCCTGAAGCGCTGGGCATATCTATCGCGCACGTCCGGGAATTCGGCCAGCAGGTTGGCGGTCATCAGCAGCAGGTCGTCGAAATCGACTGCATTCGAGTCGCGCAGCATTTCCTGGTAGCGCTTGTAGATGCGCTTGACGGCTTCATCTCGATATGTAACGACCGGGAAGTCGTCGGGCAGGATCAGTTCATTTTTTGCGCGGCTGATCGCCGAGTGAACAACGACCGGCCGGTAGAGTTTGTCATTCAGGTTGAGTTCTTTGATGGCGCGTTTGACAATGCTCTGCTGGTCGTCGGCGTCGAAAATGACAAAGTCGGAGGAAACCGGCAGTTTGTCCGCTTCGCGGCGTAGCAGGCGGGCGCAGATCGAGTGAAAAGTGCCCAGGAACAGGCCGCTGGTCATCTCCTGCCCGAGCAATTGCTCGACGCGATGGCCCATCTCGCGGGCGGCCTTGTTGGTGAAGGTGACGGCCATCATCTGGTAAGGGCGCACACCTTCATAGGCGATCAGGTAGGCGATGCGCTGGGTCAATACGCGGGTTTTGCCGGAGCCAGGGCCAGCCATGACCAGCACCGGGCCGTCTCCGGCGGTGACAGCCTGTCTTTGTGCGGGGTTGAGTTTTTCGAGGAAGTCCATAGCGGGATGATTATAACAAAGTAGGGGCGTATTAACGTGCGAAGCCCGTCGGAGGGCAGGGTAATCGCATCAAAATGATGGTAAAAAGGCAATAGCGCATAACTTGCTAAGATTTTGAAAAAAGGGGTTCACATGGCAAACTTACTCTGGTGAAAAGGAGTGAGCCATGCGAACCCAAAGACAATTTTACCCGGAAGCGACATTGGTGTGTGCCTGTGAATTA
>JAKLPV010000094.1 GCA_022013685.1 Anaerolineae bacterium | reverse complement strand
CGTGAGCGTATAATTTGTTTGGCTCACCAGCAAATATTGGCAATACGTTAAGCGGGTCACTCGTTCTGTTTTTGGTATCATCTGCTAACAATAACGGCTTTTTACTCAGCCGTCAATTTTTCTGTCTTGCGTAAGTCCTAAGTATGATGAAAGTTATGTTCTTCATAAATCAATACTCGCCTTTGCATTTGTGGTAAAAAAAAATTATTCCAGCCCTGCCGTGACATTCTCGAAATGCTCGAACCTCGGTTGTGTGCCGGGGGTCCCTTCAACGGCGATGGCATCGCATTGCCAGTTGTCGATTTCGTGTTCGGCGGCGTAGTGCCCGGCGGCGGCGCGCATGTGGCGCAGCTTGCGGGGGGTTAAGGCTTCTTCGGGCAGACCAAAGCTGCGGGTGGTGCGCGCCTTGACCTCCACGAAAACGGTGAAGCCCTCCAGCCGGGCAACCAGGTCGATTTCACCGTAAGGAGTCCGGGCGTTGCGTTCCACAATCTCATAGCCGCGCGCAGTCAGGTATTCCGCAGCGGCCTGTTCGCCCCATTTTCCGATTTTCTGATTGTGGTTCATGTCTTGAAATTCTCGAAGAAAGTTTTGATCCGGTGCGTAATGGTGTGTTTGCGCGGGCCGCTCTCCGTAGCCAGCAGCTGGTAGTGGCCGAGCATGGTCTGGCTGGTATGCTGGATATCGTAACGTTCAGCATCTTTGCGGGCCGCTTTGCCCATCTTGCGCCGCAAGTCAGCATCAAGGCACAGGCGGGTCAGTTTGGCGGTGAAGGCGGCCAGGTCGTTTTGCGCCAGGAGTCCGCTTCTGTTGTCGCTGATGGTATCGCCGACTCCAACCGAATGAATTCCGAGCGCAGGCAAACTGGCAGCCATTGCTTCAATGATGGAGAGCGGGTGCACTTCGCTGATCGAAGCGGTGACGAACAGGTTGCACATGGCCAGATAGCCAGGCAAGTTTTCGTAGGGGATTTTCCCGGCAAAATGGATGCGCTGACCGACCGGGCTGGCGGCAGCCTGCTCGGTCAGTTTTTCGCGCTCTGACCCGTCGCCCACCAGCAGAAGGTGGACGTTTTCGAGAGCCTGGGCCACGCCGTTGAAGGCTTTGAGCAGAAAAGGCAGGTTTTTTTCGGGCGCCAGGCGTCCCGTGTAGACCAGCAGTATGTCTTCGGGTTGGTAGCCAAAATCGGCGCGAGAGAGCGGCGCAGCGTTCTGAAAACGCTCCAGCTCGACACCATTTGGCACGACCACAATTGGAGCGTCCACTTTGAATTTACGCAGGACGGTTGCCATGCCCGGCGAAGGCGAGATGACCAGGTTTACGGCGCTGCAAAAATCGGGCATGTAGGTTTCCAGCAGTGTTTCTGAAATACTTTCGGGCAGGCCGGGCAGGTAGGTTTGGGCGTAAATATCGTAACGAGTGTGATTGGTGAAGATGATCGGGATGTTGAGTGGACGGCAATAGCGCAGGGCCAGCCGGCCGCTCAGGAAAGGGTGATGGACATGGACGACATCCATGGTCTGAAGCAGGGCTTTGGCCTTGCGGCTGTACTGGAAAGACAAATAGTAACCGGTATCGGTCAATGGCAGGCCGGGTGAGCGGATAACTCGTTTTTCGTTGTCCTCGTAATCGATATCGCCAATGGTGAAAACGAAGACATCGTGCCCGGCTTTTTCCAGCACCCGCTTGTTCAGTTCGATATAGTTGGTGATGCCGCTCATGTGCGGTTTGTAGGTATCCGCCATCATGCCGATACGCATGGGTTGCTCCTTTTTACTTTTACTGGTTGCGCTTTCATCCTACCTATTATATACTCAACCATGACCTAAAATTTAAGGAGGGTCTTATGACCGAAAACGCTCAAGTAGCGATATTTATTGATTATGACAACATCGAAATTAGTGTATCCGATGTTTTGGGGAAGAACACAGATGTAGATTGGAGCGAGATTCTGGAAACGGCCACGCGCATTGGGCGAATTGCCCTGCGCCGGGCTTATGCCGACTGGGCCATTTACCCGGACCGCCAGCGCGAACTATTGGGACGCGGCATCGAACTGGTGCATGTTTCGAGTAAACGCGGTAAGAACGCCGCCGACATTCGGATCGTGATGGACGCGCTGGAGATGATCCATCGCGGCACATCCATTACCCACGTGATGCTGATCTCGGGGGACGGAGATTTTACTGAGCTGGTTCATCGCCTGCGCGTCGAGGGCAAAACGGTAATCGGCATGGGCGTCAGCGGGACGAGCGCCGAGTACCTGGTCAACGCCTGCGACGAGTTTATCTATTACGATAAGCTGGTGGCCCCGCCGCCTGCTCCCAAGCCTGCCAAGCCTGCCAGGAACGGCAAAGAAGGCAAGGATGAGCCGACCCCGGAACCGGTTGTCACTTTCGACATCAGTGAAGCGCGCCAATTGTTGCGTAAAGTTTTGCAATCTGAAGAGCAGGAATGGATGCTGGCAGCAGGTTTGAAGCAGGTCATGCTGCGGCTCAACCCGGCTTTCAACGAACGCAACTATAACTTCAAAAGTTTCAAAGAATTCCTGGCCGCCCAAACTGATATCGTTGAAGTGCGCCTGAACGACAATCAGCAGATCGAAGCGCGCCTGGAAGAAGAGTCGGAACAGGTCGCCTCGCAGGTCCCGGATGCGCTGCTCGACCGCTACTTACAGATCCTGGCCAGCCAGAAAATTCGCATGACTCCCAATGAGTTTCGCCCGGCGATTGTTTTCAAATTCCATGAGTTCCTGAAAAGCACTCCCGATCTGACCCTGACCCAGCTCAAAGACCGCGTCCAGGCGCACTTCGAGACCAATGCGCCGCATGTCAAGATGCAGTATATTGCCGAAACAGCTCACCAGCTTTTCCACACTTATTGCTTCATCTTCGACCAGGAAGAGACCAACTACGAAGCGGATGTCCGCCTTTGGGACAAAAACGTTTCCCTGGGCCCGGAAATTGGCCGCGCCACCGACCTGTTGGACAAGTGTGACAAGGGTCTGCTCCAAAAACTGGGCAAGGCGCTTGGCTCGACCGAGAAGATCAACAAGGAAGTTGCCGCGCGACTGCTCTACGGCAGTTTCCGCGGCCAGCGCATGTTGGAACATGTCGCTCATTTATTGGCTGGTTTGAAAGAGAAAAAATAAAAATAGGCCAGAACCGGCTGTCCATCAATATGGGCAGCCGGTTTGTTTATCCATCTATTTGGGGCGGAAAAACTTTTCAAGTTGACTCTCATCCTCCTTCGGGATACAATCGCGCTCCAACCCAAATTTGAATGGTAGCTGCCATGGTGAAACTTATTTTACGCAACCAGGAACACGACATTCGGCCAGGCATGACCCTGCTCTCCTCGCTGAAGATGATCAATATCCTGCCCGAATCGGTCATCGCTGTGCGTGATGGCGAAATGATCCTTGAAGATGAAATCCTGAAAGACGGCGATGTGGTCAAGCTGGTGGCCGTCATCTCAGGCGGATAACCGGGACGATGAAATGTAAAACCTGCGGCCAGAAGGCCACCGTCAATATGCGCCAGCACAAACTGGCCCTGTGCAGCCAGCATTATCTTGAGTGGATTCCTGAACAGACCGCCCGCTTCATCAAAAAATACTGGATGTTTGGCCCGGACGAACGTGTCCTGGTGGCGGTTTCGGGAGGAAAGGATTCACTCTCGCTCTGGGACATTCTCCAGCGCCTGGGCTACCAGGCCGATGGCCTGTATCTTGGCCTGGGAATTGATGATGGGATTGGCTACTCGGACGAATCGCATCGTCTGAGCGTGAAATTTGCCGAAGAGCGCGGCCTGAAACTGCATGTGGTTGATATCGAAAAAGAATATGGCGCATCGATCCCGATGCTGGCTGAAAAATCGCGGCGCGGCCACGGCCGTCCGTGTTCGGTGTGCGGGGTTGCCAAACGCCATGAGATGAACCGCATCGCCCGCGATCTGGGTTATGATGTGCTGGCCACCGGTCACAACCTGGATGATGAGGTGGCGGTGCTGTTTGCCAACAGCCTGTCCTGGTCCGTAGACTTGCTGCGCCGCCAGGAGCCGGTCTTGCGCGAAGGTGACGGGCTGGCGCGCAAGGTCAAGCCACTGTGTCGTTTTTATGAAAAGGAAATGGCCGCCTATGCCCTCATGCGTGGTATCGAATACATCTATGAAGAATGTCCGTTTTCGGTCGGCTCGACCTCGATTTATTACAAGGAGTTGCTTAACCAGCTCGAGAGCGACCGTCCGGGGGCGAAACTCGCTTATTATGTCAAGTTCCTTGAAGCCAAAAAGAACGGCATGTTCAGCCAGGCCACCGATCAGGATTTTGTTCTGAGCATCTGCCCGCAATGCGGACAGCCCACCTCGGGAGATGGGCTGTGTTCGTTTTGCAAGATTGTCAGCAAAGTGGGCTGAGGGGTTAAATTTTTGTCATTGTCACAAAAATCTGCGGGCGGCGTTTGGTTTCATTATAAATGAATGAGCGCACCACATCGACAATATCTTTTTCGACATTGAATCCACCACTGTGAATTACATCGGCAACGCGCTTGCTTACCGCCGGGATAAGCGTCTCAGCTTCTTCGGATGATACAAATCCGCGGGTGATGATTTCGGGGTCTTCGAGCAGGCGATTTGAGTATTTGTCGATTCCCAGGTTGA
The DNA here is from genome assembly GCA_022013685.1 of Anaerolineae bacterium. Lineage (GTDB taxonomy): Bacteria > Chloroflexota > Anaerolineae > Anaerolineales > Villigracilaceae > UBA8950. The sequence continues at coordinate 1,455 of JAKLPV010000094.1, read as the reverse complement.
CCAGCAGGATGCCGGAGCGGGCCAATTGCTCGCGTTCTTTGAGCAGGCCGCGATCCATATCGCCGACCGCGCCGCCCTCGACGAAGACGTAACCGCCGGGAATGCGTTCCCCTAAACTCACCACACCATTTTTCATTTTGATTACCTGTCCATTTTCGGCCACAAAAATGCGTTCTTCAGGAATGCCAAGTTCTTTTGCCAGGAAGGCATGCCGTCTGAGCTGGCGTAATTCTCCGTGAATGGGCATGAAGTATTTTGGCTTGACCAGACTGAGCATTAATTTTTGCTCTTCCTGGCTGGCGTGCCCGGAAACATGCACGGGGGCAATCGAATCGTAAATCACATTTGCGCCAACGCGCAGCATGCGGTTGATTGTCTTGCTGACCGCTTCTTCGTTACCGGGGATGGGGTGCGAGGAAAGGACAACCGTATCGTTGGTTTTCAGGTCGAATTGGCGATTGGTGCCCGCGGAGAGCCGTCCGATGATCGATGATGGTTCGCCCTGTGAGCCAGTGCACATCAAGACGACCTGGGCATCAGGCAGGTTGAGTGCAGCTTCAACTGTTACCAGGGTTTCGTCGGGTACTTTCAGGTAGCCCAGCTTGCGCGCCATTTTGGCGTTATCCACCATGCTGGTGCCAACGAAAGCCAGCTTGCGCTTGTTGCTTATCGCGGCATTGGCAACTTGTTGCATACGCGAGATTAGCGATGCGAAGGTGGCGATGATAACCCGCCCCTTTGCGTTTCTGATGACGTCATTGAGTGCCGGTTCGATTACGCGCTCGGACGGAGTCCAGCCTGGGCGTTCGGCGTTGGTCGAGTCGGACAGGAGCAGGTCGACTCCGCGCGTGGACAGTTCCGCTAGCTTGGCGAAGTCAGTCGGCCAGTTGTCCACCGGAGTGTGGTCGAACTTGTAGTCGCCGGTGTGTACTACCAGCCCAGCCTTGGTGTTGATTGCCAGCCCGACCGCATCAGGAATGGAGTGGCTAACGTGGAAAAACTCAACCTTGAAGGGTCCAATCTGGACGGTTTCTCCGGCCTGCACCTGACGTAACTCGGCTTTTCCGGCCAGGCCATTGCGCGCCAGCTTGACTTCGACCAGGCCCAGGGTCAACGGGGTGCCGAAAACGGGTGCAGGAATTTGACGCAGAACGTGGTGAATTGCTCCGATATGGTCTTCGTGACCGTGGGTGATGATGATGCCGGCGATTTTGTGGCTTTTGTCGTATAGATATTCGAAATCGGGGATGATATAGTCAACCCCCAACATATCGTTATCCGGGAACATTAAACCAGTATCCACCAGCAGTATCTGGTCGTTGATTTCGTAGGCCATCATGTTCTTGCCCACTTCTCCCAGGCCCCCCAGGGGAATAATTCTTAAATTGTCTTTTTGCATAAAACTGCTATTACCTTTCGTTCGTAAAATGATTTATCCGCTTGTGCGGTTAGTTT
>JAKLPV010000093.1 GCA_022013685.1 Anaerolineae bacterium | reverse complement strand
TATGGTTTACAGTCTGAGTCTAGATTTTGGTAGAGGTTGCCAATTGGCAGGGAAGCCAACTGGACAGCCCTGAGATTATATTCTTCAAGCAATTTGTCGTGATCTTCCTGTGCTAACAGCAAGTAATGAGATTGGATGGGTATTGTCTCCAGAGGATGGAACAGGATGTAGGATATACCAATCCCGGGATTCAGAGCAGTGAGCCTGCCATCATAAAAAGCTAATGTGATTAGGATGGTATTGCACCAAGGATTATTTGTTGTTTCGTTGAATACCACCAAACTGTCGAGTATCGGTTTCGAAGCAGAAACTTCTTCCATTTTATCGGTATAGTTGATTTTTGTTCCATGCAAGTCATTATTGTAAGTAGCCATTAATGGGGCAAAGAGAAGACTAAAAATAACCATGATTTTGATAAATCTATAATTCCTTTGCGCGATTTGCATAAAAATGCTGATCATTAAAGGAGGAAAAAACACTCGATAAAAGCCGTCTGCGAGATAAAGCGTCATTCCTGCAAGAAGCAGGGTTGCCATGTTATAAAAGTCAAAAAAAGCCTGCGATTTGAGTAGCGTTTCAATGGGCTGTTTCTGACCGATTTTATTTGATAGATCCAGAATACTGTATCCCAATAAAATCATGACAATAAAGATCGTTGCTAATCCGGGGGTCACGTGTCCGGGCCTGACCAAATCCCGAAATTCTCTTAGGAAGTGTTCCAGGATAGCAATAAAAATTGATGGGTTGTTACCGCCTAAAGTCGCAAAAATGGAATTGTTGACTGGTGGCACAAGATAACGGATGACCAATACGATAGCTACTGATAATGTTCCTCCAATCACCCCACTTAATAAAATCTTGCGGAATAAGCTCCCCTGAAAATAAAAAAACAATAATGGAAAGAATAATATGACCCAGGATAAGCGTACAAGGCCTGCAAAGAAAACAAAAAGTACGAAAATAATTTTTTTCCCATTGCCGATATTTTTCCCCTGCTGCGTGGGTAAAAAAATGCCGGCCATGCCGATTGCAATGGCTTGATTCAGGGTTTCGTGAGATGTGGTTGGCAGGAAAAGCAAGATTGGCCAGGAAACAAGCAGAATAATGAATACCACAAGGTTTTGGCTGTTGTCGAATTGTCTGGTTCGAGAAAAAATATAGACGGAAGCTGTAATCAGACCGAAGTTGATCAAGATGGGTAGTTGTGGTGTCCAACCTACAATACGCCCAATCACCCCATAAAGATAGACAAAAACAGGCGACCCTTCGCCAAATCGATTGAACGAAGCCGCTGGCATTAATTCGTTTGCAAAGTTATAACCGCTGTTAAAGCCATAATGGCTGAATTGTCTTACCCACAACCAATAACCAGTTGCATCGTTCCAGAAAATCGGCAAATAGTCTGATAATTTTGCACCCCAAACCCCATAAATTACTGCCAGGACAATCACAGGAGTGATGCTGGCAGCCAGAATTCCTGTCCATCTACTATCAATTGATGTAATTTTGTTAGATATATTTTCCTTTATTTTTGAAAACTTTTCCTGTTGTGAGATTGTAAACGGATTTTGAAGATGCTTTGCAGTTGAAGTGCTCCAGAAAAGAACACTTAATAGCAGTAATGGGACTAAACCACGAATGCTAAAAATTACTTGAGTGTTCAGGTGCGGTTGCAAGTAAACAAAATAAATTAGAGGTAAACGTAAGGCGTATTCTATAAATGCATAGAGTGAAAAAAAGAATAATAGCCAGCGTAACTTATAAAACAGCCAATACGAAATTCTGGCAAAAGATTTTCTTGGAAAAAAAGAAAGCACAATAACAAACGGCGCGAGAAGCAAAAGGCCGCCAAATAATGTTCCAACTATGAATTCATGTGAAAACCCAAAATAACTGCGGGGCGGCATTAAGATGGCCAGGAATGATAATCCGCAGATCCCAATAAAAAACATGATGATTATTAATCTAAACCACAAGGGGATATTATTTGTGGTGGTTTGTTTTATATTGTTCATGTGTGTCCCGTTATTTCGCAAAATATGGTCGGACATTTGTCCGACCATATTTTAACTGTAAGTGAGTGTATGTAATTGTAACAAAAATTTACAGAGAATCCCTATAGCTTTTCCAGTTCATCCACCAGACCGCTCAGGACATCGAATCCGCCCTGCCAGAAGGTCGCGCTGCGGATGTCGATGCCGGATTCTTGCAGGATTTTCTCGGGGGCTTCGGAGCCGCCCGCGGCGAGCAGTTTCATGTACTTGGGCTTGAACGATTCGCCCTCGGCTTTGAACTGTTTGTAGAGCGCCAGCACCAGCAGTTGCCCGAAAGCGTAGGCGTAAACGTAGAAGGGGGTGTGGTAGATGTGCGGGATGCTGACCCATTCCCATTTGAACTCGTCGCTGATTTCAACCGAGTCGCCAAACTGGGTTTTGAGATTTTCGAGGTAGGCGGCAGCCAGTTCATCAACCGAGGCGTTGTTCTGGACCATTTCGTGGGCTGTCTTCTCGAACAGGGCAAAGAACGACTGGCGCATGATGGTGGCGTAGTTGTCGTCGATCTGGCGGAAGAGCATATCGCGACGCACAGCCGGGTCGCTTTCTTCGGCCATCAGGCGGTCGATCAGCATCATTTCGCCAAAGGTGGATGCGGTTTCAGCCAGCGGCAGGCAGGAGTGTTGGGTGAAGGCGCTGTGGCTTTCAGCCATCATCGAGTGGATGGCGTGGCCGAGTTCGTGGGCCAGGGTTGCAACATCGTCGCCTTTACCCTGGTAATTGACCAGCACCCAGGGTGTCAGGGCGGGTTCAACCGTCCAGCAGAAAGCGCCGCCGCGTTTGCCTTTGCGGACTTCACTGTCGAGGTGGTTGTCGTCAAAGACGCGTTTGGCCTGTTTGGCAAAATCGGGGTGAAATTCGGAGAACGATTCGAGCACCATTTGGGCGGCTTTTTCGAAATCGTAGCTCTTGCTCGATTTGCTGACCGGCGCATAAACATCGTAACGGCGCAGCTTGCCCGAAGGGAGGCCGAGCAGGCGGGCTTTTATCTTGAAGAAACGCTGGAAAACATGCGCATTTTTCTGGGCGACCGTCAGCAGGGCTTCAACCGCTTCGTCGGGGATGTCGTTGCCCAGGTTGCGGGCGGCGATGGGGTTGGCGTGTTTGCGCAGGGTGACGTTTTCGTTGCGCCAGTCGCGGACAAGGGTCTGGTACATCTGGCCAAGAATTGCCCCGTCGTCGCCGTAGACGCGGTACAGTTCCTGATAGGCGCGGGCGCGCAGATCAGGGTCGGCCATGCGGACGTAGGACATCAATTCGCCGCGAGTCAGTTCCTTGGCTTCACCATCCACTTCGAGCTTGAAAGTGTAGCGGTTGGTTATCGAGTCGTACAAGTTGGTCAACGCGCCAGCGCCGGTGACGTTCTTCAGGTTGACGATCTTTTCTTCCGGTTCGCTCAGGGTATGCGGTTTTTGCAGGCGCAGGGCTTCGAGGTAGTAACGATAATCGCCTGAGACATCCAAAAAGCGTTTTGTGTTGGCATCGTCGAGTTCTTTCCACCACAGGCTGAAGAACAGGGTGCGGTTTTCCAGCTCGGCAAAGAACTGTTGAACGCGCCCCATCAGGGCCATGGCAGTCTGGTTCTGGGTATCGGCGGAGAAGAGCAAACCGGCAAAACCATATACGCGATATGCCAGGCGGGTGGTTTTTTCGGAATGTTCCAAAATTTCCATGAAGTGTTCAACATCCATGCCGGGCTTGAGATCGGCGCGGTATTGCTCGAATTCTGTAACTTGTTTTTGCAGCTCGCCGAAGGCCGCTTCCAGTTCGGGGGCGTCTGTGGCGGGGAACAGGTCGGTCAGGTTCCAGGGGGATTGGCTAAAGGTCATAGAAAACACTCCTGTAAATTTGAGTTAGATATTGACCTAATTGTATCAGGGAACTGCCAAAAAGCGGTTTTTTAATGTGTAGTAAATATAATTTTGCCAGAGCGGAAGGATCTCATTGTAGCGATAATCGTGGTTCGAGAAGGTCTGCAGGATGACCCGGCCATCGTAGCAGGTTGCCAGCACACCATAATCAGATTTCTGTTTTTGGAAAGTGCCTGCCAGCAAGGTGGCGTCACTGCCCGGGGAAAGTTTGATTAAATCCCCGGCCTGGGTCCACCAGTAGCGACTGTAATGGATCAGGGCTACCGTGTCGTTGGGTTCGCTGAAAACCAGGTGATCCGATTGCAGCCAGTAGATCGATTCGGCCAGGTCCCAATCGCGCTGGAAACGCACTCCGCAGCCGGTCAGTAGGGATTTGATGCGTCCCTGGCCCAACCGGTCGAGGTACCAGACTTCGGCAATCAGGGCGGTATCGTCGCGAGAGATTCGCTCGACAATTACATCCCAGAATTCGCCTTGTACTGCGGTCTTGGCCTCCGCGCCAACAATGATCAGGTCCCAGTCGGTTGACGAGTTCAGCTGACTCATAAAATCCCCGCTGCGGTCGCCGATGTGGGTGTAGGTCAGTCCCATGCCATCGAGGGCATCCCTGATCCACAGCCCGATATCCTGGGTGTCTTCGTAGACCAGGATTTTTGCGGTTTTCATTCGCTCGCCGATGTCTGGGGTGGCGGTAGTCACGGTCTCGGCTGGCTGGCCTGTGGCGGGGACTTCAGGCGGCGCATGGGTGGGTTCTTGCGTCGGTTGAAGGGTCGGCTCCGGTTTGGCCTGGGCAGCGGTTTGCGTCAGTTGTTCGACCATCATCGTCGATTGGATCTCAAGGGCGATTTTGGTTGTATCCAATTCTGGCGCGGCGGCGGGCGCTTCTTCATCGGGAGATGAAATGGTCACATTGGGCAGGCTGCAGGCCAACCCGATGGCGAATAGCATGAGCATTGACAACAATATCTTTTTGCCTGGCATCTTTTCCTCCTTTGTTACCAAACTTTGTTTTTAGTTTATCAACACTTCTTATTTTGCGCTTTTTTTCACTTGTTTTCAATGACAAATAAGAAAACCGGAGCCTGAGCGCTCCGGTTTTCTTATTTGTCTTATGTTACTGCTGCACCTGTGGCAGATCTTTCATGGCTTCGGCTACGGCTTCGGCCGGGTATTCGAAATCTTCCAGGCCGCCGCTCAAGTATTTCTCGTAAGAGACCATGTCGAAATGGCCGTGCCCTGAAAGGTTGAACAGGATGACGCGTTTCTCGCCTTTGGCTTTGGCATCCAGCGCTTCGTCGATGGCGGCCCGCACGGCATGGGCCGATTCGGGGGCCGGGATGATGCCCTCGGCTCGGGAGAACTGCAAGGCCGCCTCGAAGGTTGCGCGCTGTTTGACGGCGATCGCATCGACCAGGCCGGCATCCACCAGGCCCGAAAGGGTTGGGGCCATGCCATGGTAGCGCAGCCCGCCCGCGTGGATTCCCGGCGGCATGAAGGTGTGTCCGAGGGTGTGCATCTTGACCACCGGGGCCATCTTGGCCGTATCTCCATAATCAAAGGTGTATGTGCCCTTGGTCAGGGAAGGTGTCGCGGTCGGTTCGACCGCCAGCAGGCGGGTGCGCTGTCCGTTTTTCAGGTTCTCGCGCAAGAAGGGGAAGGCGATCCCTGCAAAGTTGGAGCCGCCGCCCACGCAGCCGATGACCACATCCGGGTATTCGCCCGCCAGGTCCATCTGCTTGAGCGATTCCTCGCCGATTACCGACTGGTGCAGCAAAACGTGATGCAGCACCGATCCCAGGCCGTACTTCTTTTTTCCGCCAGACATGGCTGCCACTTCGACCGCTTCAGAGATCGCGATCCCGAGCGAGCCGGTATTGTCGGCGTTCTCGGCCAGCAGGCTGCGTCCGTAATTGGTGCGCTCCGTCGGGCTGGCAAAAACCTGCGCCCCAAACGATTCCATGTAAATGCGCCGGTAGGGTTTCTGGTCATACGAAACCTTGACCATGTAAACTTCCAGGTCCATGTCGAAGAAATTACAGGCCATCGCCAGCGAGGTGCCCCACTGGCCCGCGCCGGTTTCGGTGGTCATGGCGTGCGTTCCGGCGATTTTGTTGTAATAAGCCTGGGCGATGGCCGTGTTTGGTTTGTGCGAGCCAACCGGCGAAGCGCCCTCATACTTGTAGTAGATATGAGCGGGGGTGCCCAGTTCCTTTTCGAGCCGAACGGCGCGGATCAGGGGCGTTGGCCGCCAGAGTTTGTAAATTTCGCGTACTTCTTCGGGAATCTCGATATAGCGCTCGGTGCTGATCTCCTGCAAGATCAGGTCCATCGGGAACAGTACCGAAAGGAAATCGGGCGTGACCGGCTCCAGCGTACCGGGGTGCAGCACCGGCGCCGGTGTAACGCCGCTATCGGCGTTGATGTTGTACCAAAACTTGGGCAGGTCGTTCTGTGACAGGTTAAAACGGGTTTCACTCATGATAATTTCTCCTTTTGATGGGTTGATATGGTAATTATTTCTATGGGATAAAAGCGTAGGCCTGCGAATCGGCATCGGCCCGAATTTCGGCCACGATCTGCTCGATGGCCGCTTCGTTCGCGGATGCGGACGCCCCCAGGCCGGCCTCCTGCAGCATGGGCCGATTCTGCTCTGTGGCGTTTTGATCGGGGTCTGTGCGCAAGGTTGTGTCGCTCATATTTTTTCTCCTCTTTAAAGGGACGGGTCGTTCAAATCATCCTTCGATCCTGTTCAGGATCTGGGAAACAAAAAAGCAGCGTTCATCCCAAATATGGGACGAACGCTGCTGTGCAGTCAGTTCGCGGTGCCACCCAACTTAGGCTGTTTTACCCTACAAAAAATCCCCTGATGAAGCACTCAGGGGGAAAGCCAGCCTCACTCATTGATCAACTCGTCTTGCAACGAAGTGATTCTGCGCTGGTAACGGGTGCAGGCTCCCGGATCGGGCTACTCACGCCTGGGCGTTTTCTCCCTTTCAACTCGAAGGTCCATTCAGCGTTCTCGTCTCGGGCAGGACTTTCACCAAAAGCCGCCTGCTCTCTGTGCCGTCGTCAAACGCGTACTCATCCTTGTCACAGTTATTTAATATTGGCGCGATTATACGCCTGTGTTCCAGTTTGTCAAGAAAAAATCAAAATTCAGCAACTGAATATTGACAAATGGCGAAAATGGTTCTATACTTAGTTAAATCACTGGTACAAAGTCTATGGTATTTATAGACTTTTGTGCAATAAATACACAGGAACGAACCCATGCGACTTTCAAAACGTGGCGAATATGGCCTGCGGGCGATGATCTTGCTGGCCGAACCAGATGAAGACGATCAGCCGCGTAAGATGCAGATTAAGGAATTTGTGGCCCAAGAGAAAATCCCGGCTAAATTCCTTGAGCAAATTTTGCTGGCGCTCAAAAACGCTGGAATTTTGCACAGCAAAATGGGCGTTGGCGGTGGCTACTACCTGGCCCGCCCGGCGGATAAGATCACCCTGGGACAGATTATCCGTGTACTCGATGGGCCAATTGCGCCGATTAAGTGCGTCAGTCAGGTGGCCTATGAACCTTGTGCTTGCCCCGCCGAAGAAACCTGCGGCCTGCGCATGGTGATGTTCGACGTGCGCGCGGCCATGTCGGCTGTGCTCGATCAAACATCCCTGGCCGATGTCAATCGGCGGGTAGCCGCCAAACGCGAAGCCCGCACAGAATAATTACCCAAAACCGCTGCTTAAGCGGCGTTTTCTTTTATCAATAAAGTCTAGTATGTCCGTAGACTTTATATAATATAAATGGAGAAAAAACATGAAAATCCCTGCTCGTTCCCTTGTTTTTGGGCTTTTGGTTGTCGCCGCCCTGGTGCTGAGTGCCTGCGGCGCTGCTTTCGGCCCGGCCGGTTCAGAAGCCTATGGCGGATTGAATATTTTCGTCTTTGTGCTGGTTGGTTTCATCGCCCAGATGATCGATGGCGCGCTTGGCATGGCCTATGGCGTTAGCTCGAATACCTTCCTGCTCAGCCTGGGACTGCCGCCGGCTTCGGCCAGCGCCAGCGTCCACATGGCCGAGGTCTTTACTACCGGCGTTTCCGGCATCTCGCACTGGAAGTTGAAGAATATCGACACCACACTGGCCAAGAAGTTACTCATTCCTGGCGTGCTGGGTGGTGTGATGGGGGCATATATCCTGACCTCGCTGGATGGTGACATGCTCAAACCCTGGATCTCGGGCTACTTGTTGATCATGGGCCTGGTGATCCTGTTTAAGGCTTTCCGCGGCGTCAAGAAAAATCCGACCGAATTTAAACACATCAGTCTGCTTGGCCTGGCGGGCGGATTTTGCGACGCGATTGGCGGGGGCGGTTGGGGGCCGGTTGTGACGACCACCCTGGTCGCGCGCGGCAGTAATGCGCGCGTCTCGATTGGCACGGTCAACTTCTCTGAGTTTTTTGTGACCTTTGCCCAGTCCGTTATCTTTGTTTTCACCCTGAATTTTGCTGACTATTGGCAGGTCATCCTCGGCCTGCTATTGGGAGGGGTGCTGGCGGCTCCGCTGGCGGCTTATGTTACCCGTCACCTGCCGCTCAAAGTGCTTATGATTTTGGTCGGGCTGGTGATTGTCGGCCTGAGCATCCGCACGATTTGGATGACGTTTATGTAGCCCGGCCCCCACCGGCCTTCGCCAAAACATGCGAAGCGCGTCCCCCCAAATACGGACGAATTTCAGTCCGTATTTGGGGGGACGTGGCGCGTAGCGCCGGAGGGGGTTACCAAATTCCCGGAAACAGCCTGTACTTCGTCTTTTGGGTAAACTCTTTATACCCCGGCAGTTCCTCCTGCAAGGTTTTATCCTCCAGCGCGGTGCGCAGGATGAAAACGGCGATCAGCCCCAGGGCGGGCAGCAGGCCCCAGAGCGAACCGAAATAGGGCGGGATGGCGAGATACATCCACAGCGCTCCGGCGTATCCGGGGTGGCGCAAGTAGCGGTACGGGCCAGTGTCGATGACGTAATGTCCGCGCTCGGTCTGGATGCGGACGACACCCGAGAAAAACTTGTTTTCGAGAAAGGCCCAGGTTCCAAAGGCCAGCCCCAGACAGAGGACAGCCAGCGCCGCCGGCCCAACCCAGCCGGGCAGGGCCGGGCTCCAGCCAAAGCGCACATCTAGACCTGAGACGAGCAAAACCAACAGGGGGCCAAACATGCCGACCAACGGAACCAGCTTTTTATCCCACTCTTTGACGCCTGGGGCGGTTAGTGAATTGGCGCGTTCTGCCAGAATGCCGGGATTTTTTCTGGCCGCCAGCATGCGACTTGCGAGGATCGAGAACAGCGTCAGGCCGGCGTAGACCCAGCCTGGAATCCAGTTCATGCGGCCAACGATCAGCAGGGGCAGGAAGGCGTAAAAAGCGTTGATCACCAGGAAGGCGATCAGGGCAGGTAGGGTGATTTTTGGGGTGGTCATGGTTTTCCTTTCGGCGGTATGTCCAAAATCTGGAGATTTTGTACTCCATGTTTTAGACTCCGGATTGCAGATTTATGCTTTGTTAATCCTTCAAGGATATAATACTCTTGACGGAGAGAAAAATGAAACTTTTAAGATTATTTGTGATTGCCTTGGCCGGGTTATCGTTATTCTTCCAATCGGCCCTGGCTCAGTCTGATGCGCCGCTGGTGCTGGTGATGGATGCCAAGGGTGTGGTGGCCCCGGCGATGAAGGAATATATCCTGCGCGGTATCAAGACTGCTGAACAGCGTGACGCTGAATTACTGGTGATTAAACTCAATACCCCTGGCGGTCTGATCAGCGAAATGGAAGTCATCGTTCAGGCCATCCGTGCCAGTGATGTGCCGGTTGTGGTCTACGTCAGCCCGCGCGGCGGGACGGCGGGCAGCGCCGGGGCGGTCATTACCATCGCAGGACATGCATCGGCCATGGCCCCGGAGACCATCATCGGCGCGGCCAGCCCGATCAGCGGTGAAGGACAGGATCTGGGCGAAACCCTTGAGCGCAAGCAGAAAGAAGCCCTGCGCGCCCAAGTGCGCGCCCTGACCGAAGCGCGCAGCCCTGAAGCGGTTGCCCTGGCTGAAGATATGATCGAAATTGCCAAAGCGGTATCGGCCAGCGAAGCAATCGAAGTCGGCCTGGTTGATTTTATTGCCAATGACCTGGATGAACTTCTCAGCCAACTGGACGGTTTCGTGGTCCAAATGCCCGATGGCCCGCGAACACTTAATACTGCCAACGCCAGCCCCGAGAATTTTGACATGTCGTTCATCGAGCAGTTGCTCGACATCCTGGTCAACCCCAATATTACTTTCCTGCTGGTTACGATCGTGGTGCAGGCCATCTTGATCGAGATTTCCAGCCCTGGCGGCTGGATAGCCGGATTTATCGGCGCGGTCTGCCTGGCGCTGGCGGCCTACGGATTGGGCGTGCTGCCCGTCAACTGGTTCGGGGTCATCTTCCTGGTGCTGGCTTTTGTCCTGTTTATTCTGGAGGTGAAGACACCGACTTTTGGCGCGCTGACTGCCGCCGGGGTGGGTTCGTTCATTATTGGCGGGTTGGTGCTTTTTAACTCGCCGGGTGTGCCGCAGTTCCAGCAGGTTTCTATTCCCCTGGTTGTAGGCTTGGGGATTGCGACAGGTTTGTTGTTTGCCGTGATCGTCGGTTTTGCCATTCGCGCGCAGCGCGAACCGCTACGGACCGGGCGGGAATCTCTCACCGGAGCCATCGGCACAGCCCTGACTGAGATCGATCCGCGCGGACAGGTTCAGGTACACAGTGAACAATGGAGCGCGGAACTGGCCGAGGGCGCGCAGCGCATCCAAAAAGGCCAGACCGTTGAAGTGGTCGATGTGCGGGGCTTGCGTCTTATTGTGCGGTTAAAGCATTCGTGATACGCTTGACTTGCATTTTTGCCCGAGATAGAATGTATTTGAGAGGTGATTATGGATAAAACACAGCAACAACCCCAGGATGATTTTGGCGCGTTTTTGTCGAGTATGAATCGCGCTATGAAGGAAGAGAGAAGCAGTAAGAGTCAGACTTCGATCCGGATTGTGCGTTATTTGTCGCATAACGATGATGCACGCATTGAAACCATTATGACGCATGTCCGCTCTTCTTTCACTGATTTTACGCAAGGTTTGAATGAACTAAGCGAAGCCGGTTTGGTTAAAGTAGATGATGACGAGGCCGGAAGTGTCATCGAATTGACCGACGAGGGCCAACGCTGGGCGCAGACCATGATCGACTACGATGACGATGGGGAGGAATTGTGAGTATTCTCTGGTATGAATGGCTGACAGTGATCGGTATTGGCGCTTTGATTGGCATTACTGACATCATTTCGCGCTATCGTGATGAACCGGATGATGCCCTGGGAACCATGCCGAGTATTTTTTATTTGTTTGTCAATGCTGCTGCTTCATCCCTGACCCTGATCTGTATTCGTGCCTTTGAATGGGACTTTGGCTTGCAAGGTCAGCAGGCGGCCTGGGCGCAGGTGTTGGTGGCCGGGTTTGGCGCAATGGCAATCTTGCGCACTTCGTTGTGGACGGTGCAGGTTGGCGAACAGAGCATCCCGATTGGTTTGAATGGTTTTCTTGACGCCATTCTTGGTACGGTCGACCGCGCGGTAGACCGAAAACGCGCCCAGCAGCGCGCTGAATCAGTCAGCGTGATCATGAAAGACGTCGATTTTGACAAAGCGGCCCAGGCTTTGCCGTCTTATTGTTTTGGCTTACTGCAAAACCTGCCCGCAGAGGAACAGGAGAAGTTTGGACGCAAAGTGGCCTTGCTGGCTGCTGCGCCGATGCACAACCGGGTCAAATCGCTCCTGCTTGGCCTTTCGCTGATGAATCTGGTCGGCGAAAAAGTGCTTGAAACGGCCGTTTCCAATCTGGGCGCAGATATTCGCGTCACCCCGGTTCCTGCACCTGTTGTGGTCGAAGCTCCTGTCGTTTCGTGAAAAAACTTTTTTTTTCTTTTGCATCTGGCTTTGCCCGTATCTTGCCCCTGCCGCTTAAGCAGGGGCTTTATCGCTTTCCGCCTTTGGCGCGCCTGATTCGCAACTCGATCAACGTGTCGGTCAGCGATGGCCTGAGCGAGGTTGAGATCGCCGCAGGTGACCTGAAGGGTTACCGGATTTTACTCAATCTCAAGGCCGAGAAAAGCCGCTGGCTGGGGACCTACGAGCCTGAACTGGCCGAAGCAGTCCGCGAATTTGTCCGCCCTGGCATGACAGTCTACGATGTAGGCGCGAACATCGGCTACATTTCGCTGCTCCTGGCCCATGCTGCCCGCCCGAATGGACAGGTTTTTGCCTTCGAGGCCCTGCCCGCTAATGTGGAACGCATCCGTTGCAATATTGCTCTAAACCATCTCGAAGATCGGATCACGCTCGTTTCGCAGGCTGTTGCCGACAAAAGCGGCGAACTGACCTTCTACGTCCACGAATCGGTGGGCATGGGCAAAGTCGCCGGGTCTGCCGGGCGGCGCGAGGAACGCTACCAGGCCGAGATCACGGTCAAGACGCTTTCGCTGGATGAGTTTGTCTATGAACACGGCAACCCTGTTCCGCAGGTTGTTAAAATGGACATCGAAGGCGGCGAAATCCTGGCCTTGCCGGGCATGCGGCGCATCTTGACCGAGCACCATCCGCTGTTGCTGCTCGAACTGCACGGCCCGGAATCGGAAAAAGTGGCTTGGGAAACCCTGACCGCCGCTGGCTACAGCCTGTACGCCATGGAAAGCGGTTATCCGCGCATCGAAACCCCCGAAAAACTGGGCTGGAAAGCTTATGTGGTTGCTCGCAAGGAAGCATAATTTCCCTGATTTGATTGCGCATTGACTTAGTACCCCGTTAATTGAGCATGAATTTATAACCCTTGGAGGCAGCGTTGGACGGAATCCTATCCTTAATCAAACGATTGGCCGAGTTAATCGGCTTTGAAAATTTAGACCTGGCGAGCGTCCTGTTTTCGTTGTTCCTGGCGATTACGGTAGCCTTTATCATCTCGCAAATCTACAAGTACACCCATCGCGGCCTGAATTATGAGCTGGCCTTCATGTCGACCCTGGTGTTGCTGGCCCCGATCGTCTCAGTCGTGATGTTATTCATCCGCGGCGATCTGGTACTATCGCTGGGCTTGATCGGTTCGCTGTCCATCATCCGTTTCAGAACCCCGATTAAAGATACGCGCGACATGGTCTTTCTCTTCTGGGTGATCGCGGTTGGGTTGGGATGCGGGACTTATAACTGGAACGTGGTTATCATCTCCACAATTGTTATCAGTATCACCATGTTCTTATTGTATTTCATGAAGTATGGTCAATCCAGGGGCACGGACTATGTCCTGATCGTAACGGGGTCGCTTGCGCTCAGCAACAATCAGATCGGGAAAGTGCTCAAGCGCTATGCCAAAGAAAGCCGCATCCGCTCTCAGGAGGCAGAGGAAGGCTTCTGGGAAATCATCTTTGAAGTGCAGTTGATTGATTTGACTCAGGAAAAAACCGGAGAACTATTTGGAGAAATAAAGGCCATAGAAGGTGTCAGCAAGGTTTCATTGCTTGCACCGCAGATCGCACTGCCGGTGTAACGGGAAATAGAATGTTTGCATCCATTCAGAATGCGGCCCAAAACTTTCAACATGACTGGTTGTCTTCGGTTTCAACGGTTGACGAAGACAGCCGTTTTGAATTGAAATACCGGCTGACATATTTTCAATATTTGAAGGTTCGGAATGCAATCCGGCCGTACATGGTCCCGGATGCATATACCCAACGCGCACTGGCAAACCGTTACCTGGTGCGCAGCCTGTATTTTGACACCAGTGATTACCGGGCCTATGAACAAAAAATGAGTGGGGATTGTGACCGGGTCAAGTTTAGATTACGCACTTACGATATAGAATCTGCCGCAACGAACCCAATTCGTGTGGAGTTGAAACTACGTCAGGGCAACCTGATGGTCAAAAAGAGCGTTTTTGTTCCGACCGAAGAATATCAGCATTTCATGGAACATCGGCACTGGAAAGATTTGCAGGACCCGATCACAACAGAATTTGAACGTCAAAGCCTGACGCAGGGTCTGATCCCGGTGATACTGGTTGAATATGACCGCGAAGGCTACCAGACAAAATTCAAAAGCGATTTACGAATTACCTTTGATCATCGCGTACGCAGCGCACACGCCCGGACGCTTTTCCCGGCCCATGTGTTTTTTCAGATGCTGATGCCGAGGAGCGTTGTTTTGGAGATCAAATTCAAGGACAGCTTGCCTCTTTGGCTGGGCAGGCTGGTCCGCGAACAGGGGTTGAAAGTGATTGCCAACAGCAAATACACCCAGGGGCTCCAGATTGCCCGGCATGACCTTTACCATCCCGAACAAGTCATATTGGTCAGGTAGCGCATGGAACAGATGGTCACCTGGAAATCTCCGGGAAAGATTGTTTTTTTTCTGGCAAGCTTATTGCTCCTGGGCGGGCTACTGGTTCTGGCAAACCTGGTTAATCCGGCTGTTCATTTTGCCGACCCCAACCTTGAGAAGGCCATCAGGGAAAAGATTGACCAGCCAACAGCTTCGCTTTCCCGGCTGGATTTGTTGGTGATCACCGAACTTGACGCTTCGGGCCGGGGTATCAAACATCTGGAAGGGATCGAGGCGCTGCGCAGGCTGGCTGTACTCAACCTGGCCGATAATACAATTGCAGACCTGTCTCCGCTTGCAAGATTGAGTATGCTGTCTGAACTCAATTTGCAGAACAATCAGATTTCTGATTTGGAATCCATCAACTTTGACCAAATCACGCACCTGCCAATTCGTTCCCTAAACCTGCGTCATAATGTTGACGAAAATCAAAACAAGTTGTTGAATATCAGTTTATTAAGTGAACTGTCGCAGATTGAGGTTCTTGACCTGCGGGAAAATCACATAGATGATATTGGTTACCTGGCTTCACTTACAAACCTGAGAAAACTGGATCTGCGTGAGAATCGTATCTCTGACATAGAATCTCTTCGCGGCCTGCAAGCGCTTGAAAGCCTAAACTTGCGCGAAAACCACATCTCAGATATTGACCCCCTCCGAAAAATCCATACCTTGCAAGAGTTGAACATCAGGGAAAACAGGGTAGAGGATATTGAGCCACTTGCCGGTTTGACAAATCTCACCTACCTGAATATTCATTCTAACCCGGTTAAGACTGAACTGGATGCGTTGTCGAACCTTCAGAGTTTGCAGACTTTGATTATGCGGAATGTTGTTATCGGTGAAAATTTCCAGTTTCTAGGGAGTTTGACAAAGCTCCAACGGTTGAACATCCGCAATTCCTCGATTGCTGACGTGTCAGTCATTGGCGATCTCCTGCAAGCTGGCGCCTTGCAGGATAATGCCGAAGCGGGCGTTTACGCTTCCATTGACTTACTCGAAATTGCCCCAGCAGGTAACGGAGTTGACCCTTATCTAAACCTGAGACGATACTGGGGAAACATCTCATCTCGTTATCCCATCAATTTGCCTTATTATCCCAGTTTGGTCAAATCACCAGTTTTTTCTCATCAGGGTGGTTTTTATGAAAAAGGCTTTTATCTTACGTTGTTTACTGAAGAGCCAGATGGAACAGTTTATTACACCTTGGATGGCTCTGAACCATTACTTACCCCACAACTGGAGGCAATAGGTTCCACACAAGAATATATTGCCCCCATATTGATTGACAATAAAACTGGCGAACCAAACCCGCTATCTAATATTGAAACATCAAAAGGCACACAGTATACCCCCCCTGAGAATATGTTTAACGCCTGTATGGTCCGTGTAGTTGTTGTTGACAATGCAGGCAACCGCAGCAATGTGCTGACGCAGACCTATTTTGTTGATGAGCAGATGTACGCACGCTATACTTTCCCGGTTGTTTCAATTGTGACGGACGCCAGCAACTTATTTGATGATGAAATTGGTATCTATGTACCTGGTAATCTGTATCAAGAAACCAGTATCGATTTCTCGTGGTGGTATCCCGCAAATTTCACACAGCGCGGCTTAAAGTGGGAAAGGCCGGTATTTTTTCAGCTATTTAGCTCGGGTGGCGAGATGCTGCTTGCGCAGAATGTCGGCATTCGAATCCATGGCGGAGCCACCAGGTACTTTAATCCCAAATCTTTTAGGTTGTATGCCAAGAATGAATATGACCAGCATGGTTTGATTCAATATGATTTTTTCCCTGAATTGAATGGTCGGTTGAAAGAAGGAACGATAGACAGTTATGAAACGCTCATCTTCAGAAATGGCGGCAACGATGCAACTCACACCCTGTTTAGAGATGCCCTGGCCCAAAGCCTGTTGGAATCCACCCGCCTGGACATTCAGGGATACCAACCGGTTATCGTCTTTTTAAACGGAGAATATTGGGGAATCCATAATATCCGGGCAAGATATGACGAACATTATTTTCAGACCCATTATGGAATTGCCCCAGACGAGTTGCTTGTTCTTGAAAACGGATGGGACCAAATACGCTTCGGCAACCCTGGCAATGGGACATATTATTCACACCTGTTCAGCCTCATTGATGAAAACTATGCTGTAAATGGTTATTCAACGGTTAGCACCCTCTTTGCAGAGAAGGCTTATCAAGAGATTGCTGGTAAGGTAGATATTGATAATTTTATCTCTTATCATATTGCTCAAATTTTCTTCGATAACGGAGATTGGCCCCAAAATAACGTTTTGTTCTGGAGAAAAACAATCGACTCGCCTACTCCTGAGTCAGATATTCCCTACGGCCATGATGGCAAGTGGCGCTGGATGATGCTGGATGTTGATTCTGTATTCGATAACCCGGACCACGATAACTTGGCACGTGTAGTGCTTGAACTTGATCATGACCCATCAACTTACCTGCTGCGCTCGTTGTTGGAAAACGAAGGATTTCGGTATCGTTTTATCAACCAGTTTGCAGACCATCTCAACACAATCTTTCGCGAGCAGGTTGTCGTCAGCAAAGTCGATGAATTTGAAGCATTATATTCTCCGGAGATCGAAGAGCATATTCAGCGCTGGGGAATATTGGGAGGATCGCATACTGCCTGGTTGGAGAATGTTGATGTGATCCGTCAGTTTGCCCTTGCGCGTCCAACATACCAACGGCAGCATATTCTTGAGCAATTTAATTTACCCGACCTTGCCAATCTGAATCTCCGCGCAGATCCGGCCCAGGGACACATTCGCATCAACACGATCAATATTCAAAAAGGAACCGTTGGTGTGGACGACCCGGCCAACTGGTCAGGCATTTACTTTCAGGGCGTGCCCATAAAAATCACTGCTGTGCCCGCGCCTGGCTACCGATTCGTGGGCTGGAAAGAAACCGGTTCGAAAGAAGCGGAGTTGTTTCTGATGTTAACTGAATATGTCACCCTGACCGCTGAATTTGAAAAAGCAGAGTAAGATCAATTTTATGATGGATTTTTCCAAATCCTTCCCCGGCCGCCTCGGTCTCATCCAGCGCGTGCTCCCCGGCTACCGCGCCCCATTTTTCGATGCCCTCTCGGCTGCCTGTGCGGGCGGGCTGTCGGTTTTTGCCGGCCAGCCCCTGCCTGTGGAGTCGATCGCCACCACAGACAAACTTAACGCCGCGCGCTTTGCGCAGGCCAGGAACGTCCACATTTTTAACCCCCAGCATCCGTTGTATTTTTGCTACCAGCGCGGCCTCTCAGGCTGGCTTGCCGATTGGAACCCCGATGCTCTGATTATCGAAGCCAATTTTCGTTATCTTTCCAGCCCGGCCGCCATGCGTTGGATGAAAAAACGCAGCCGCCCCGTCATCGGCTGGGGGTTGGGTGCGCCGCTTAGCCGGGGGGCACTTTCCAGCCTGCGCAAAAACTTCCTGCTCCAGTTCGATGCCCTGGTGGCCTATAGCGCGCGGGGCGCGGAACAATACGCGGGGCTTGGTTTTCCGGCTAAGAAGATTTTTGTCGCCCCCAACGCGGTCGCTGCCAAACCGGTTCAGCCGATGCCCGCCCGCGCCGATCGCTTCGACCCTCAGCCTGTGATGCTGTTCGTCGGGCGGCTGCAAACCCGCAAGCGGATCCCGTCCCTGCTCAAGGCCTGTGCCGAGCTACCCGAGCAGCTCAAACCGCGATTGGTTATCATCGGCGATGGGCCGGAGCGAAAAAACTTGGAAAGTCTCGCCGCCGCAATCTACCCCGCCGCTGAATTTCCCGGCGCGCTGCACGGGCCGGATCTGGCCCCCTACTTCCGCGCCGCCGATCTGTTTGCCTTGCCCGGTACCGGCGGGCTGGCCGTCCAGGAGGCCATGACCTACGGCCTGCCGGTCATCGTCGCCCAGGGAGACGGAACCCAGGACGATCTCGTCCGCCCGCAAAACGGCTGGCAGATTCAGCCCAATGATGATTTTGCGCTCCTATTTGCCTTGCAGCAAGCCTTGAGTGACGTTACTCGTCTACGCCAGATGGGCGCAGAATCGTATCGGATTGTCTCTGATGAAATTAATTTGGAAAAAATGGTGGGGGTCTTTCTGGATGCGCTGAATAGTATCTTTAATAGAGATCTTGTATAAGCCGTCAATAGTTGGCCTTTAAATGTCCTTCGACTGCGCTTTTTTGCATAAAGTGTCACGCCCTGAGCGGAGGGCGGGGCGTATTTTGCGCAGCGCTCCGCTCAGGACTTGTGTAAGAAGTGTAATCTCGGCCAATCCATCAGCGTCACCTCGGTCAGCAGGCGGGCGTTGACGTTTTTCTCCAGTTTTTCGATAGCGTTTTCAATCGCCTGGGTTGTTTTGCGCGCCTCGGGCAATGAGATTTGTGTCGCAACAGATTCGATTTCTTCGGTCCGGTCAATGTTGGTCAGGGCGGTTGCGGCCCCGGCTGCGCGCAGCAGCACATCGCGCCACCACGAGAGCCACAGGAACAGGCTGCGGCGCAGGGCGTCTTTGTCTTTGGCCAATTTCTCAGCGTAGCCGAAGCGTTCTCGCGCGGGCGCGGCCAGCAAGCGGCGCAGATCGTCCAGTTTTTCAGCGCGGAAGTCGAGCGTCTTGTCGTCCTCGGCCAGGCGCAGGGCGTAACCGGGGCGTCCGTCTGAGAGATGGGCCAGCAGGCGCGCTTTTTCAGCATCCAGGCCGCGTGTTTCGAGAAAAGATTGGGTTGCTGCCACCGAAACCGGCCGCAGGCGCAGAATCTCACAGCGCGAAACGATCGTCGGCAGCAGTTGCTCGGCGTTATCGGCGGTCAACAGCAGCAATCCGTAAGAGGGGGCTTCTTCGAGTGTTTTGAGCAGGGCGTTGGCCGCATTCAGATTGGCTTCCTGGAAGCGCAAAAAAATGACGATTTTGTACGCGGATTGGTATGGCTTGAGCGACAGGAATTTCTGCACCTCGCGCACCTGCTCGACCTTGAGCGTTCCCCCCTCGTGATCGGCCTGGATGACCATTAAGTCGATATTTTGCCCGGCCTCGACCTGTTTGCAACTGCGGCAAGTCCGGCACGGAACCCCCGGCGCGCCCGGCGTCTGACAGTTGAGCGCCTGCGCCAGGCGGATCGCCAGCGTGCGCCGTCCAACGCCCGATGGACCGGTGATCAGGTAAGCATGCCGCAAAGCCGCGTGGGCAACGTGCCCGTGCAGCATTTCGACAGCCCAATCGTGACCGAAAACTTGCCAGGGGTTCATGACAGTTATTCCTGCCCGTCGCGCAGGCGTAAAAACGAATCGTAGCGTTCAGCGCTGACCTGGCCGCTTTCGACGGCCGCAAGGACAGCGCAGCCCGGTTCGTGGACGTGTGAACAATCGCTGAATTGACATTCCGAAACCAGCTCGCGCAGTTCGGGGAAGTAGGCGTCGATTTCTTCCGCTTCTGTATCCCAAAGCGCCAGCGATTTCCAGCCGGGGGCATCGGCGACCCAGCCGCCGAACTCGAGCGGGTGCAGTTGGCGGAAGTTGGTGGTGTGTTTGCCTTTGTTCATCGACTGGCTGATTTCGCCGACAGCAATCCCCAGCCCCGGCTGGATGGCGTTCATCAGGCTCGATTTGCCAACCCCGCTTGGCCCGGCCAGCGCTGAGAGTTTGCCCTGCAAAATATCGCGGAACTCATCCAGGCCGATGTTTTGTTTGGTGGATGCGTAAATGACCGGGTAGCCGAGCGGCGGGTAAACGCCAAATATTTCTCGCGCGGCATCAATGCCCACCAGGTCAACTTTATTGGCGACGATAATTGCGGGAACGTTTTGTTTTTCAGCAATGACCAGAAATCGATCCAACATGCGCAGACGGGGGTCAGGGTTGGCGCAGGAAAAGACAAAAACCGCCTGGTCGGGGTTGGCCAGCAGGACCTGGCGATACTCTCCCTGTGGGCGCGGGTCAAGGCGCACGATCTCGCTTTTGCGCGGCAGGATTTCTTCGATGGCGCCGCTACCGTCAGCCTGGATGCTGAACAGGACCGAGTCGCCCACCGCAGCGATGTCACCCAGCTTCGGGCCTTGTTTTAACCGTCCACGCAGTTGGCAGGTGACGGGTGAGTCTGCATCCGCGCTCAGGACGCTGAAAAAGCCCGATTGGGCGCGAATGATCAGGCCGGTTAGCGCTTGAGGGTCAGACATTAATCTTCGTCTTCTTCGGTCGGGATACCGCCAATGGGGGTCGGGGTTCTTGGGATGCCAATGTTGGCTTCCCACCAGTACAGGGCTTGCGGGCGACCGACATAATAAATTTCGAGTACGCGCCTGAAGATGGGCGCGGCATATTCGGAACCTTCGCCTTTGTTTTCGACAATGACTGCAACAGCGATGTTGGGCAGGCTGCCATCGATCACGTTGGTGTATCCGGCGAACCAGGAATGCGGCAGGCCCGCGCCGGTTTGGGCGGTGCCGGTCTTGCCATAGGCCGGGATGTTAATGAAGTTGCGAAAGCGGTGTACGGCAGTGCCGCGTGGGTTGGCGATTACTGAGCGCATGGCATCCTGGATGGCCGTGAGGGTTTCCGCTTTGACTGGCAGGGTGCCGCGCGATTCGGGTTTGAAGATGGTGGTTTCGACGCCGTTGGCAGCGACCACTTTTTCGACCAGTTGCGGGCGGTAAAGTGTGCCGCCATTACCCACCGCAGCGATAAAGGTGGCAACTTGCAGCGGCGTGACCTGCAGCTCGCCCTGGCCGATGGCCTGGTTGATAGCTTCGACTTCGCCGCTCGGAACAGGCGGGTTCATGATCAGGCCCGGCAGTTCGGGGATTTGCTCGATACCGGTCAGGCTGCCGAGGCCAAAGCCGCGCGCCATGTCGGCCACGGCAGTAACGCGCCCCTGGCGGTACAAATCGTAACCAATATGGTAGAACCAGGGGTTGCACGAGCGCATTAACCCTTCAGAGAGAGTCAGCGTGCCAGATGGGGGTGTCGTGCCCTGGCCGTTTTCGCGGAACTCGTTTTGGAAGCGTTCCCAGGTCCAGTCGTAGAGGGTCGGTCCGCCGTATTCAGTGTATTCGTAACCGCATTCATATTTGTTTTCAGGTGTGTAAGTACCGCTCTCGAGCGCAGCAGCCATGGTAATGATCTTGAAGACCGAACCGAGCGGGTATTGTCCCTGGGTGGCGCGGTTGACCAGCGGGCGGTCTGCATCGTTGATCACGTCACCCAACCCATAGGCGCTGTTAGGGTTTTGTGAGTTAAACAGGTTGGGATCAAAATCGGGCGAGGAGGCCATCGCCAGCACGCGCCCGGTGTCGCGTTCCATGACTACGATCGCGCCGATGAAATCTCCCAGAGCCTGTTCGGTCTGGGTTTGCAGGTTGCGGTCAAGAGTCAGGTGGACAGCGCTTGCCGGTTCAGGGCTGGTTTTGCCAAGATAAGAGAGAATGCTGCCGGTTGGCCCGACCACATAGAGCGTGCCGCCCGATTTGCCCGAAAGGTAAGGTTCAGCCCATTCTTCGATGCCTGATGCGCCGACCAGGGCATTGCGGGCGTATCCGGCGCGCAAGAATTCGTCCAGCCGCTCGGCTGGGATCGATGAAACATAACCAACGGTCTGTGAACCAACCCCGTTATCATAATAGAAACGCGAGGTGTAATCGACCATGTAAAGACCACTCAGCCCAGACAAGACCCCGTAGCGTTTGTTAATTTCTTCGAGCGAGGCTTCGCCCATGGTCACATACCAATCGGCGCCGGCAAAGGCGTAGCGGTTACGGACTACTTCCTGGGTCTGGCCGGTCAGCTTGGATATCTCAAAGAGCAACGTGCCTTCCTGATCGGGGTTCAATTGACCAGGTACGACATACATGGCAACCGCCTCGGTCTGATCCACAATCACATTGCCGTTGCGGTCATAGATATTGCCGCGCGGCAGGGATTCAAAATCCATCGAGAGGCTGTTGCCGCCGCGCAGTTCGGGCAGGATCAGGCCATCCTCCCAGTTGATTTTCCAGCCGCCGTTTTCCAGCACCACGCCGAACACCATATCGCGCTGGATTTCTCCGACCACATTGCTGATATAGGTCACACCAACATTGAGCTGGGCATCGCTTGTATTGCGCGTGATCGAACGAACGTTATAGCTCAATTCCCTGAGCGCCATTTGATTCATCGCATCACGGTAACGTTTGACAAAATCTTCTTCGCTGATCGTCTGCTGGCTTTGTGGGGTAATCATGGCATACATGGCCGCATAATCTGCTGCCTGCCAGGCCTCGAAAAAGACTTGCAGCGCGCTATCAGGGTCGGGCGAACTGGTGACGCGCACCACTGCCGTGGGCAATCCGCTGGTGGGTTCTTCTGTGGGGGCGTCAGGATTGGCGGACGGGCTTGCGCAGCCACTCAGAATCGCAAGGATGAGAATCAGGCTGATCATTGAAAAACGCTTCATTTTTTTACCTACTTTTTAAAATCATTTGTCAAGAATGGAACGGAAGATGGGGCAGGTGTAATTTAAAGTTGCCTGGCAGTTGCCGGCCACATCGGCCTGGGGATGAAGCCCCAGGCTGCGCAGCAAGACTGTCAGATGGCAGAGTGGCAGGCCCATCACGCTGGCGTAGCAGCCTTGCATATTGATCACAGGCTGGAAGTCGGGACTCTGAATACCGTAGGCCCCGGCCTTGTCGAGCGGGTCGCCGCTGGCGATGTAAACATCCATTTCGGCGTCGCTGTAGTTGCGCATTGGCACTTCGGTCAGGCAAACATCGCTGAACAGGCTTTGGTCTGAGGCGCGCAGCACAGCGATGCCGGTGTAGACCCGGTGGCTGCGCCCGCGCAGGCGGGCCAGCATCGAGCGGGCTTCGGCCGCGTCGACGGGTTTGCCCAGGATTTCTCCATCCAGCACGACCGTTGTATCGGAACCGATGATAATATGTTCCGGGCGTGAACGCGGCAGGATGGTGCGCGCCTTTTCTACGGCCAACCGTTCGACGTAGGCAGCGGCATCTTCACCGGGCAGGACATCTTCATTGATGTCGGCCACATCCAGGTTGAACGTCCAGCCGCCCAGGGCGAGCAGTTCACGCCGCCGGGGAGAATTTGAAGCGAGTACAAGCAGGTGTGTTTGAGTCATAGGCGTAACAAATCTGGATTCTAACACACCCCAAGAAGGTGACTTCTTTCTCTGGAAGAATCTCGATAACCGCTGTAAAATGAACTTGCATAGACAGACCCCCAAGGAGAAATTATGAAAGAACTTGTTGAAAAAATCGCCCGTGAGGGCAAGAACCTGGGCAATGGCATTCTCAAAGTGGATGGCTTTGTCAACCACCAGGTCGATGCCGGCCTGATGAACCTGTGCGGCCTCGAATTTGCGCGCATGTTCAAACACCTGAACGCGACAAAGATCCTGACCGCCGAAATTTCGGGCATTGCCCCGGCCTTGACCACTGCCATCCACCTCGGCCTGCCGGTGGTCTATGCGCGCAAAACCAAACCAATCACCATGCCCGACCAGGTCTACCTGACCCTGGCCCCATCCCACACCAAAGGCCGCATGGTCGAACTGATCATCTCGCCCGAACACCTGCCGCACGGCGAGCGCGTCCTGATCATCGACGACTTTCTTGCCACCGGCGCAACCATCCTCGGCCTGGTGCGCCTGGCTCAGACCGCCGGAGCAGAGATCGTCGGCGTGGGTGCGCTGATCGAAAAAACCTTCGAAGGCGGCCGTCAAGCCCTCGCCAGCCTGGGCGTGCAGGTTGAGTCGCTGGCAAAAATCTCCTCACTCGATGACGGCAAAATCGAATTTGAAGAATAAATGGATTTGCTCTACCGTTTGGCCCGGACTGCACCCGGGCGTTTTCTTATACGACTGCTTTTTACCCGTATGACCTTCGCCCTGCCCGTATCCTGCCTGCGTGAAACGGAAACGCTGCTGGCCTTTTGGCATCCCAGACCAGCCCATGCGTTTCATGTGGTCCTGACGCCGAAACGCCCCGCCGCCGATCTGGCCGAGCTCGACCCCGCCGACAGCGCCTTCCTGACCGACCTGATGAGCGCCGTTCAGAGCCTCGTCCGTGAATACAAACTCGAAGAAGGCGGCTATCGCCTGATCGTCAACGGTGGCAAATATCAGGATTTTCCGCATTTACATTTTCATCTTATCTCGGATGTCCCCCGGAGTGCAAAATCTCCTGATTTTGCATAGTAGCTGCCTTAAACTTTATTCCAACGTCAGGAGACGTTGGAGTCCAGGAAGAATATGCACAATTCAATCGCCATTCTCGATTTCGGTTCCCAATACGCCCAATTGATCGCCCGGCGGGTGCGCGAGGCCCAGGTTTACTGCGAACTCTTCCCCTGGGACGCGCCGCAGGAAAAAATTCTTTCCATCCAGCCCAAGGCCTTCATTCTCTCGGGCGGACCCAACTCGGCCTATGAGCCGGGCGCGCCCTTTATTCAGGATTTCATTCTCAAGAGCGGATTGCCGATTTTAGGCATTTGCTACGGGATGCAAGCCCTGACCCACGCCCTGGGCGGCAAAGTCGACCCCTCGGCTCACCGTGAGTACGGCCACGCCATCGTTGAGCCCCTGGCCGATAATCCCCTGCTCGGCGGACAGCCCTTCCAGGTCTGGATGTCGCACGGCGACAAACTGACCGAACTACCGCCCGGGTTTCAATCCTTTGCCAAAAGCGGCAACAGCCCCTTTGCGGCAATGGCCGACCCGGCCCGCAAATACTACGGGCTGCAATTTCACCCGGAAGTCAACCACACCGTCGGCGGGAGCGAGATCATCCGGCGCTTCGTGACCGAAATCGCCGAAATCAGCCCGGATTGGACACCGCAGTCGATCATCGATGAGTCGGTGGCGCGAATCCGCGCGCAGGTCGGTGGGGCGCGGGTGCTGGCAGCCGTCTCCGGCGGAGTCGATTCTTCGGTGGCGGCGGCCCTCGTCCACAAGGCGATCGGTGACCAGTTGGTGGCGGTCTTTGTCGATACCGGCCTGCTGCGCAAGAACGAAGGCGCGCAGGTGGTTGAAGCCTTTCGCAATATGCTCGGCGTCGAACTGGTGGCCGTCCAGGCGGCGGATGAATACTTTTCAGCGTTGGCTGGCATCACCGAACCGGAACAAAAGCGCAAGGTGGTCGGCGAGAAGTTCATCCGCATCTTCGAGCATGAGGCAAAAGCCATCGGCCAGCCCAAATTTTTAGTCCAGGGCACGATCTATCCCGATGTGGTTGAATCATCCGCCCCCGACCGCAACAAGGCCGATAAGATCAAGACCCATCATAATGTAGGCGGCCTGCCCAAAGATATGCAGTTTGAGCTGGTCGAGCCGCTGCGTTACCTGTTCAAGGATGAGGTGCGGGCGGTGGGCGAAGCGCTTGGGTTGCCGAGCGCGATGGTTTGGCGGCAGCCCTTCCCAGGGCCGGGTCTGACCGTGCGCTGCCTGGGCGAGGTGACTCCCGAAAGGGCCGAGCGGCTGCGCGAAGCGGATGCGATCCTGATCGAGGAATTGTCCGCCGCAGGCCTGTTGGGCAAAGGCGCGGGCACCAGCCAGGCCTTTGTGGTGCTCTTGCCAGTGCGCTCGGTGGGGGTGATGGGCGACCAGCGTACTTACCAGGAAGCCTGCGCCATCCGCGCGGTGCTGACAGATGATTTTATGACCGCCGATTGGGCGCGCATTCCGTATGATGTGCTGGCAAAAGTCTCGAGCCGGATCGTCAACGAGGTGCGCGGAATCAACCGGGTGGTGTATGATATAACCAGCAAACCACCCGCGACAATCGAGTGGGAGTAACGTGGCGCGAGATATTATCTCGCGCTACAAAAGGAGTTCACCATGACTGACGAAGCCCGCCAGATTACCCCGCCACCCATCCACCCGCTGGCCGCATTTGCGACAATCGCGCTGGATGGAGTCTTCTTTTTCTTTTTCATTGAAGCCATTAATCCGCTGGCCGCGCTGGGGATAGGTATCCTGGGTTTTGTGACCACAACGATGGTGCAGCGCTTTCTCGACAATGACGAATGGGGCGCGGCGATTGCCAAAGGCCTAGTGCTGGGCATTGTCGCCGGGGTTCCCTACCCGGTGGCGGGGACGGCCGTGGGCCTGCCCTTGCTGGCCTGGGCCGGGGTCAGCCGCTGGATGAAACTGCCCGATCGAGGCAACAACCAGATCATCGACGAAGCCATCAAACGTCCGCGCCTGACTAAAGGCGATGAAGAATAAACCCCGCTATGCCTTTGCGCGTATATCCAGCAGTGACTTATCCTGAAAGGAGTATGCAATGAACATTGGCGATATTCTAACCAGATCGTGGCAAATTGTTTGGAAGTATAAAATTTTGTGGGTTTTTGGCATCCTTGCCAGTTGCGTCGAAGGCGGTGGGGGTGGCGGAGGCGGCGGTAATGGCAGCGGCTATCGCTTTGATGGTGAAGAATTTAACCTGCCGGTTGAGGCTTGGACAACCGACTTTGTCCGTTTTTTTGAAAACATCGAAAATAATCTTAATCAATCCGTTGGGGTAATCGCCGTCATCCTGCTGGTTTTTTGTGTGTTGTGGCTGCTGGCGCTTGCGCTCGGCACCATCGGGCGCATCGGCCTGGTCAAAGGCGCGCTTCAGGCCGAGCAGGGCGTTGAATCGCTCTCCTTTGGAGACCTGTGGCAGAACGGGACGCAGCATTTCTGGAAAGTGGCCGGCCTGTGGCTGATCTTGTGGCTGGCAGGTTTTGTGCTGGCGGCGATAGTGGTGCTGGTCCTTGCTTTTGGGGCGGTCTTGTCAATGGGCTTAATCCTTTTGTGCCTGATCCCATTGATCTGTCTGCTCATTCCACTGGGTTGGGTCACGAATTTACTCTTCGAACAGGCCACGATTGCCATGCTCAAGGAAGAACTGGGTATTCTCGAATCGCTCCAGCGCGCCTGGGATATCTTCCGCGCCAATATTGGAAATTACATCTTGATGGCGTTGATCCTTTTTATCATCGAGCTGGTGCTGGGCATCATCATTTCACTGCCGATTTTGCTGGTTGTTGCCCCGGCCCTGTTTGGCCTGGCGCTCGGGTTTGATGAAGGCATGCGCACAACCCTGCTTATCTCCGGGCTGTGTTTTGTGGTATATATTCCAGTATTAATCGTCTTGGGTGGTATCCTGCGTACGTATGTCTGGACAGCCTGGACATTGACTTTTACCCGCTTGTCGGCCAACCTGCTTACCCCGCCTGCCCAACCAGAAATGTTGGATGCTTATTAGAACGCAACCCTTACGCCTGTTCCTGATAATTTGTATCATCAGCCTGGTTCTGCCGCAAGTATCTCTTGCCCAGGGCCAGGCTTCTGCCGTTCTGTACGAGATCAACACAAGTGAATTCCCGCGCATCAGCGGCCTGTTGGATGCCTACGACGCGCAGGGACGGTTCATATCTGGCTTGAATTCGGGCAATTTCTCCCTGCTCGAAGACGGCCAGACCATCCGCCCCAGTCGCATCGAACAGCGCGAAGCGCCCTTGCAGGTGGTCGTCGCCATCGACTCTGGTTCAGCCCTGGCCGTGCGCGATGGGCAGGGCATCTCGCGCTACGACAAAGCGGCGGCTGTCCTCGGAAATTGGGCTGCTGCCCGCCCTGCTGACAGCCAGGACACTTTCAGCTTGACCTGGAATGGCGGAATTGTCGCTTCACGTATCAATCCGCTGACCTGGCGAAATCGCTTCGAGACGTTCGATCCCCAACTGCGCGCTTCGACCCCCAGTCTGGCGGCCCTTTCCTATGCTCTGGATGCTGCCCTCGACATGCCTGCCCCGCCCGGTGGCAAACGCGCCGTCCTGCTCCTTTCCAGCCATGTTGATAGCCAGAATATCCCTGCTCTGAATGATCTGACCGCCCGAGCCAACCAGGCCGGCATACGAATTTTCGTCTGGATCATCGATTCGAAAGACTTCCTCATCCACCCTGGTTCAGAAGCCTTGCGCCAGATGGCTATCGCTACCGGCGGAAGCAGCCTCGACTTTACCGGCGTCGAAACCATCCTCGATCCTGAAGAATGGCTCGATACGCTGCGCCGGGGATATGCCTTCGAGTACGAATCAGGCATACGCGCCAGCGGACAGTTCAGTCTGTCTGCGCTGATCGCGGTTGACGACCTGAACCTCAATGCGAACATAATTGATCTCAACCTGAACGTTCTGCCGCCCAACCCCATCCTGCTTTCTCCTCCAGCGCAGATCGTTCGCCAGAATCTGGAAGAC
This sequence comes from Anaerolineae bacterium, assembly GCA_022013685.1. Lineage (GTDB taxonomy): Bacteria > Chloroflexota > Anaerolineae > Anaerolineales > Villigracilaceae > UBA8950. Next base: position 15,140 of record JAKLPV010000093.1, on the reverse strand, counting down.
CAGTTTGATATCGAGAACAGCCTGCCCATCAGCCAGCCGCTTGAAATCCTGGTCGAATTTCCTGATGGATATGTTCGCCCATTGGCGCGGACTGCCCTGTACGTGAACGATGAGTTGGTTCAGGAAAATACATCCGCGCCTTTTGAGCAATTTACCTGGGATCTGCGTGGTTACCTGAACAGCAGCACCCACACTTTGCGCGTCGAGGTCTCTGATTCGCTTGGTCTTGGCAGCAGCAGCGCGCCGACAACGGTGGACCTGGTCATTATCCAGCCGCCGGGCGGTGTTTGGGGATTAATCCTGCGCAACCAGGTTGCCCTGGTGACAACGGCGGTTGTCTTTGCCGGGCTGGTCTTGTTGTTGGTCATCTTTTTCAGCGGGCAAAAAACCTTCAGCCGCCTGGCTGAACGCCGCCGTATCCGCGCCCGCCAACTGGACCCGGTCACCCAACCGGTGCAGGCGGGCCTCGAACCGTCGACCCGGCCGCTGCCTGCCGCCAACAATCCCTTCCCCTGGATTCGACGTAAGGCGCCGCCGCCGCCCGCTTACCTGGTCAAACTGACTTCTGACGCACAACCCGCTCCCGGCGGCGACCCGATCGCCCTTTCCGCCCCCGAACTGACCATTGGCGCGGACCCGACCCAGGCCACCAACGTGTTGGGCGATCCATCGATTTCGCTGCTGCACGCCCGTATCCAGCGAACCCCCGACGGACACTTCCTGTTGAGCGATAACCGTTCGGTCGCCGGGACATGGGTCAACTACGAGATTATCCCCCAAGAGGGTCGTTTGCTCGCGCATGGCGATGTGGTAAACTTTGGAAAATTAACCTACAGGTTTGTCCAGGGCAAACCGCCTGCCAACCAAAAACCGAAACTGATTTCCATCAAACCCGAATGATACGCACGACAAACGCGCATCTTTTTATTGCCGCCCAAACCCACCCCGGCCAGTCTGGCAAAAACAACGAGGATAACTTCGCCGTTTCGGCGTATACCCTCAGCCAGCACAACCCCATGCCGGTGGTGGTTGCTGTGGTTTCGGATGGCATCGGCGGCCACCGCGCCGGGGAAGTGGCCTCGGCGATGGTTGTTAATGGGATCAGCGGCATGGCTACCCAGGCGAATGGCGGCAATCCGCTGGCCCTTTTTCAGGAGAGCTTTTACCGCATCAGTGAGGAAATCTTTAAACAGGCCGAACTGGATGCCACCCGCAGAGGCATGGGCGCGACTGTCTCCTGCGCCTGGGTGGTGGGGGATGTGCTCTACATCGCTTACGCCGGCGATTCGCGTATTTATTTCATCCGTGAGGGGAAGATCCGCCAGGTCAGTCGCGACCACACCTGGGTGCAGGAAGCCGTAGAAAAAGGTGTCTTGAGCAGCTCGCAGATCAAGACACATCCCAACCTGCACGTCATCCGCCGCTATCTTGGCTCCGAAACGCCGCCCGAACCCGATTTGCGCCTGTTCCTTACGCCTAATGACAACGACGCCAAGGCCAAAGCCAACCAGGGGTTGTTACTCCAGCCGGGCGATGTCATCCTGCTTTGTACTGACGGTCTGACCGACCTGGTTAATGCCAGTGAAATTCTCGAAACTTTGCAGGGCAAAACGCTCAACCAGACCGCACTGGCGCTTGTAGATTTGGCGAACCAGCGCGGCGGACACGACAACATCACCACCGTCCTGCTGGGCATGCCCTTCGACAAAAAACAGCACAAACCTGGCTGGGTGATGGGCTAAGTTTTAGATTGTCAATCTCATGGGGGCAAATCTCAATAACTTGAGAGCCATTTCTTTGACACGAATTTTAGAGCTGTTTTCGTGACAATTCGCAAAATTCGTGTCCTGGTTTTGTTATCCAGTATAATCAGACTGAAATTGCCCGAAATCATCGTGTTCGACCAAACCATCCTTCTGGAGAGAACATGCCCAACGGCAAACAGCCCCAATTTTCCCTCGATTCAGAACAACTTATCAGCGATTACCGTCTGGCCTATCGCAGCCGCCAAGCATCCGTCGTCGGACGGCGCGAAGTCTTGAGCGGCAAGGCCAAATTTGGCATCTTCGGCGACGGCAAGGAAGTCGCCCAACTTGCCATTGCGCGCGCCTTCCAAAAAGGCGACTGGCGCTCCGGCTATTACCGTGACCAGACCTGGATGTTCGCCCTTGGGGTGATCGACATCCAGGCTTTTTTTGCACAGCTCTACGCCCATGCCGACGTCAAACACGAACCCGCCACCGCCGGGCGGGCCATGAACGGCCACTTCGCCTCGCGCTACATCAACCCGGATGGTTCCTGGCGCGACCAGACCCAGGCCTACAACATCGCCGCCGATGTTTCACCGACCGCCTCGCAAATGCCGCGCCTGGTCGCGCTGGCTTTCGCCTCGACCCTCTACCGCCAGGTTCCCGAGCTGAAACCCTTCAGCCAGTTCTCGAAGGACGGTAACGAAGTCGCCTGGGGCACGATCGGCAACGCCTCCACCGCCGAAGGCATGTTCTGGGAAAGTGTCAACGCCATCGGCGTGCTGCAAGCCCCGGCCGTCATCACCATCTACGATGACGGATTCGGCATCTCGGTCCCCAACCAATTCCAGATGGTCAAAGAAAATATCGGCGCCATCCTGCAAGGTTTCCAGCGCGATCCCAACCCGCCGCGCAGCACCGACATCGGCTACGATCTGTACACCGTCCGTGCCTGGGATTATTCCGCCCTGCTCGAAACCTACGCCAGCGCCAGCGAAATCGCCCGCGAATACCATATTCCGGCCATCGTGCATGTTACCGAAGTTACCCAGCCGCTCGGCCACAGCACCAGCGGCAGCCACGAACGCTACAAATCCGCCGAGCGCCTGCAGTGGGAAGTTGAACACGACTGCCTGCTCAAAATGCGTCAGTGGCTCATAGAAAGCGGCGTCGCCACCAAGGACGAGCTCAACGCCTACGAAACGGACGACAGACAGCGGGTCGAAGAGTCCCGCAAGGCCGCCTGGGATGCCTTCAACGCCCCCATGCAGAAACTGCGCGCCGAAGCTGTTGAACTGCTTGCCCAAATTCCATCCGCCAGCGGGATCAGGCAGAATTTATCCAACCTGCCGGTTTTTACCAGGCGGGATGTTTTTGCCGCAGCCCACGAAGCCCTGCGCACGGATCGCAGCAACCCGGCACCTGCCCTGCAAAAACTACAAAGCTGGTACGAGGCTGAAAACGCTGCCGCCGCTGAGACATTTTCCAGTCACCTGCACAGCCCCTGGCCCGATGCCGCCGCCCGCGTGCCCGAAGTAAAACCCGTTTACTCGGCTTCTTCGCCAAGCCAGACCGGCTTCGAAGTCGTCAACGCCTTCTTCGACGCCGCCTTTGAACGCGACCCGCGCACGATTGCCTTCGGCGAAGATGTCGGCAAACTGGGGGATGTCAACCAGGGCTTTCGCGGCTTGCAGGAAAAATACGGATTTTTGCGCGTAATGGACACCGGCATCCGCGAAGTGACCATTCTCGGTCAGGCCATCGGCCTGGCCATGCGCGGCCTGCGCCCGATCTGTGAAATTCAATATCTCGACTATTTGCTTTACGCTTTGCAACTGATGTCCGATGATCTCTCGAACCTGCTCTGGCGCACCGCGGGCGGGCAGAAAGCCCCGGTCATCATCCGCACCCGCGGCCACCGCCTGGAGGGCATCTGGCACAGCGGCTCACCGATGGCGGGCATCATCAACCTCGTGCGCGGAATCCACGTGCTCGTGCCGCGCAACCTGACCCAGGCGGGCGGCTTCTACAACACCCTGCTGCGCGCCGAAGAGCCGGGACTGGTGGTCGAGCCGCTGAATGGCTACCGCCTGAAAGAACGCTTGCCCGACAATCTGGCTGAGATGACCGTGCCGCTCGGCGTGCCCGAAATCCTGCGCTCCGGCGCGGATGTGACTGTCGTCACCTATGGCTCCTGCTGCCGCATCGCCCTCGACGCCGCCGAGAAACTCGCCAAAGCGGGCATCGAAATCGAAGTCATCGACGTGCAAAGCCTGCTGCCCTTCGACCTGAACGGTATGATCGTCGAATCGCTCAAAAAGACCAACCGGGTACTCTTCCTCGATGAAGACGTACCCGGCGGGACAACCGCCTACATGCTCCAGCAGGTCATCGAAAAACAAGGCGGCTACTACCACCTCGACTCGGCCCCGCGCACCCTCTCGGCCCAGCCCCACCGTCCCGCCTACGGCTCGGACGGCGATTACTGGTCAAAACCCAACGCCGAAACGATTTTCGACGCCGTTTATGAGATGATGCGCGAAGTTGAGCCTGCGAAATATCCTAGACCGCCTCTCGCGGGATAACATCTCGCGCTACAGCCCTGTCCTTCCCGCACCAACTCGCATACAATATCCATCGGAGAAACCTGAACCATGCCGACTTATGATTTTGTCTGTCTCGATTGTCGAAAACGTTTCGACATCTTCTTGAGCTACCAGGAATATGGTGTCAAGCCGATTGCCTGTTCGCACTGTGGCAGCGCCAATGCCCGCAGACGGGTGCCGCGCGTGCGCGTACTTAAATCAGATGAGCAGCGTCTGTCTGCGCTGGGCGACCCGTCCATGCTGGATGGCATCGACGACGATCCAATTGCGCTGGGACGCATGATGCGCAAAATGGGCAGCGAGTTGGGTGAAGACCTGCCGCCCGAATTTGGCGATGTGGTCGACCGTCTCGAAGCCGGTCAATCGCCTGAAGAGATTGAAAGCGCTATCCCCGACCTGGCTGAGGGCCTGGGCGGCGATATGGGTGGGTTGGACGATGGATTTTAGGAGAATCTTTTCATGAACTGGATGATTATTGTTTTATTGCTGGGCGGTTTTATATCACTTTTGCTCGGCGCAGAGATTTTGGTGCGCGGCGCTTCACGCTTGGCGGCGGCATTCGGGATATCTCCGCTGGTCATCGGCCTGACGGTGGTTGCTTTTGGCACCAGCGCGCCCGAACTGGCGATCAACCTGCAATCGGCTTTTACCGGCCAGGCCAATATCGCGCTCGGCAATGTGGTCGGCAGCAACATTATGAATGTGCTGGTCATCCTCGGCCTTTCAGCGCTGATCATTCCGCTGGTGGTCAACCAGCAACTGGTGCGCCAGGATGTGCCGATCATGATTGCCGTCACCATCCTGGTCTGGTGGATGGCCTCGGATGGTAGCATAGGTTTTCTGGATGGAATCATCCTGTTTGCTGGTTTGCTTGCCTATATCGTCTTCAACATCGTCCAGAGTCGCAAAGAAACCAGCGCCGAAGTCCGCGAAGAATACGAGCATGAATTTGCAGAAAAAGAAAAACACACCCCGCGCAGTATGGCCATCAACCTCGGCCAGGTTGCGTTTGGATTGGTCTGTCTGACCTTTGGTGCAGGTTGGCTGGTGGATGGCGCAGTGGCGCTGGCGAGATTATTTAGCATCAGTGAACTGGTGATCGGTCTGACAATTGTGGCGATCGGCACCTCCCTGCCCGAACTGGCAACATCCATCGTCGCTGCCATGCGCAAGGAGCGCGACATTGCTGTTGGCAACGTGGTTGGCAGTAACATTTTCAACCTGATGGCCGTGTTGGGTCTGACTGGCCTGATTGCGCCGGGTGGCATTCCCATCCCTGCTTCTGCCCTGGCTTTCGATATTCCTGTCATGGTGGCGGTGGCGGTCATCACCCTGCCTGTTTTCTTTACCGGCGGTCACATGATTTTCCGCTGGGAAGGCGGCCTGTTTGTTGCCCTTTATGCAATTTACGTGGGTGTGATGTTATCGGATGCTTCCGGGGCCACAAAATTTCAGGACGAAGCCCTGCTGGCGATAGCCATGATCACCGGGCTGGTGTTGGCTGGCTCGGCGCTGCATGAACTGCTCCACCGGCGTAAACCAAAACAAAAAGCCTGAAATTCAGGCCCAAAAATGGATACAATTGAATAATGATCATCCACTCTTCCTCCCAACTGCTCACCCTGCAAGGCGGTCCGCAACGCGGCGCTGACCTGGGCAAGCTCGGCATCATCGAAGACGGCGCAGTCGTCATCCGTGACGAGAAAATTGTTGCAGTCGGAAAAACCGCCGACATTCGCGCTGCTTATCCGCACGACCCGACTCTCGACGCCGGGGGTTGTGTCGTCATGCCGGGGTTTGTCGACCCGCATACCCACCTGATCTGGGGGGGCGACCGGGCGGCGGAGTTCGAGCTCAAAATGGCCGGGACGCCCTATCTCGACATCCTGGCGGCAGGCGGCGGAATTCTCTCGACCGTGCGCGCCACCCGCACATCTTCGATAGAGTCGCTGGTGGCCCAGGCCCGTCCGCGCTTGCTGCGTATGTTCTCGCACGGCACGACCACCGTCGAAGCCAAGACCGGTTACGGCCTGCAAACCGCCACTGAATTACGCCTGCTCAAAGCCCTGCTGACGCTCGAAGACGAGAACCGGGTCGATCTTGCGATCACTTTTATGGGCGCGCACGCCATTGCCCCCGAATACAAGGATAATCCTCAGGGCTACACCGACCTGGTCTGCGATACCATGCTGACCATCGTCCGCCAGTGGTGGGAGCTGCACGCCCCGAACCAATCCCTGCCCTTTGTCGATGTTTTCTGCGAGCACAAAGCCTTCGATCTGGCCCAATCGCGTCAGATCCTGAGTAAGGCCAAAGAGCTGGGCTTCCCGCTCAAGATCCATGCCGATGAATTTGATAACCTGGGAGGGGTGCAACTGGCGGTGGAGTTGGGTGCGGCTTCGGCGGACCACCTCGTCAAAACCTCCGATGCGGATATTGAAGCGATCGGACGCTCAGACACGGTTGCCGTTTCGCTGCCGTGTACGCCGTTTGGGCTGGCCGAGTGCCAGTACACCCCGGCCAAAAAGATCATCGCCGCCAACGGAATCCTGGCCCTGGCTACTGATTGCAACCCCGGCACGACCTGGAACGAATCGATGCAGTTTGTGATCGCCCTGGCCTGCCGCGCGATGAAATTGACCCCGGCCCAGGCCATCGCCGCTTCAACGATCAACTCGGCCCACGCCATCCGCCGCTCGGATAGAGTCGGCTCGCTCGAAATCGGCAAACAGGCCGATATTTTGATATTATCCGTGCCCAATTATCGTCATCTGGGCTACCGCTACGGCACCAACCTGGTTAAACAAGTTGTTAAACGAGGCCGAGTCTACTCTGTAGATGTGGGCTATTATCGCACTGCTTGAGATCGGAACCAATCCATGCAAATCCAGTGGGCTATTTTTGCAGTTATCCTTATTCTCAACACCATTGCCGCTGTAGTATTGGGTGTGATGGTTTTGCGCCGCCGCAACGCTCCCGGCGGCATTACCGCATCGGTCATGTTCTTTGCCCTAAGCGTGTGGACTCTGGCTTACGCGATGATCACAATTTCCAACGATATGCCAACCAAGATCTTCTGGCTGCGCGTTGAGAACATTGGCATCCTGAGTGTGCCAATCTTATGGTTTACTTTTACGATTGAATACACCCTCAAAGAGAAAAGATTCCATTTGATTTGGCGAATCTTACTGTGGGTAATCCCGCTCACATCACTGATTTTTTTGCTCAGCAGCAACTGGTTCCATTTGTATTATCAGGCGCTCACCCCGATGGAAGCCAACGGGACCGGGCCGCTTGTCATCACCCGCGGGGGCTGGTATCCGGTGCAGCTCGTGGCGGCTTACGGGTCGCTGGCGGCAGGTTTCCTGCTCATGCTGTGGACAATGTTCCGCTTGCGAGATTTATACCGACGCCAACTGATCTTCCTATTGATCGGGCTGGTGGTGCCGGTATTGGTCAATCTTTTTTACCAGTACGGCAAAAATTTATTCCCAGAATTTTACATCCCGGTTGACCTGACTCCGATCTCATTAACCATTACCGCCGGTTTTGTCAGTGTCGGTGTTTTTGGGCTGCGCATGTTTGACTTGGTGCCGATTGCGCGCAACCTGGTTTTGGAAAGTCTTCCGGAACTGGTTCTGGTGGTTGATGCCTATAACAGGGTGCTCGATGCAAACCGCACGGCTTTGGCCTGGTTTGGAAAATCATCGGGTGATGTCATCGGTAAAAACTTAATGGATATCTTCAAGCTTTGGCCCGGTCTTGCCAGTCGCTTTTTGAACACATCGGAACTCAGCGAAGAAATCGAGATTCCCGGCAATCCGCCGCGCACATTGGAAATGCTGATCTCGCCGATTTTCAATAAATCCGGTGATATTGAAGGCAAAGTCATTGTCGCCAGGGATATTTCGGCTCGCAAAACAATCGAAAACGAAGCCAAGCGCGCCAACCAGGCCCTTAAGCTGCAATTGGCCGAAATTGAAACCCTGCGCATCCAGTTACAAGAACAAGCGGTAAGAGATTCTCTGACCGGTCTTTATAACCGCCGTCACATGGCCTACCTGCTCGACCAGGCGGTGGAAAAAACACAACAACGGGATGCTATTTTCTCAGTGGCAGCCGTGGCACTCGATGATTTCGAGCGCATCAACGAGAAGTTCGGTCACAAGTGCGGCGATGTGGTTTTACTGGCCTGCGCCAATCGCCTGGATAAGAAAGTGAAATCGAACGAAGTACTTTGCCGTTATGGCGGTGCAAAATTTGTGGTCCTGCTGCCAGGGTTGGATCAGGATCAGGCCATTCAGCGCGCAAAAGAGTGGCAGGGCGCCATTAGCGAAAAAACAATCGAATACGAAGGGGAGACCCTGCCCGAGATCACCATTTCTGTTGGCGTTTCCACCTTTCCTAAAGGCGGGATCGAGAGTGAAGCGCTCCTGCAAGCCGCAGACCGGGCGTTGTACGAGGCCAAATCACATGGCCATAACCAGCTCAGCCCAAAAACAGCTTAAATGCAAAAAATACTGGACGCGCAAATCAATGTCAGTATTTTTTGCAGGCAGTGAGTTCACCGACCAGCCCGCCCTTTGGCCCGTGCTGACGCACTGGGTCAGTGTGAACCACAGGGCTACTCTTACAAAGCCCTGTGAACGGGATTACTTCCCAGCACTTTGGCGTGCTAACAAATTTTATAAGCGGGATGTTATCACGCCAGTTTGTGAGACATTTACGGTACTTCGGCCAGCAGAACCTGCATTTGCCGGAGTACTTTTTTGTGAATTTCCCCCGCGTCCAACCGGCTTGCTTCGATTGGTTCGCCAAACTGCACGCTGACGTGCAGCGGGCGTTTGTCGAACTGGATGTGCATCAGCAGTTGGATGGCTGCGCCCAGTTTTTCACGTTCGAATTGGATCTTCTTGAGCCTGGTTATGGGGTGTTTCACAGCCTTGTCCCATAGAACGCCGCGCACCAGGGTCGGAACGATTTTTGTCTCAGGCGCAAAGCGGATGAAGAGGCCCGCCGAGTCGCTCCAGTCGTTCAGGGTCTCTCTCGCGCCTGAGTAAACCGCTGGGTCCGGGTCAATCTTGCCGTTCGGAAAAGTCAGTGCCGCGCCGCCCGCTCGCAGGTGGGCGGCGGTCGCTTTAACGGCGGATATGCGCCGGGTTGGGTCGTCGTTAATGAAAATCAATTGTCCGCTGGTGTGAATCAGGGATTTGAGAAAAGGCCGCTCAATGGCGAGAATCCGCAAATCTGCCCGCTGGATGGCGATAAAAAGCGCCAGGGTATCGACCATGCCGGGGTGATTGGACAGAAAAAGCGCCGGGCCGCTGGCTGGAACCTTTTCGGCGCCGAAAACGCGCAGGCTTTGGCCGTACTGCTCGAACAGGGATCGGGCAGCCAGCGGCAGCCCGCGTTCGGCCACATCGGCATCGTAGGCGAGCACCTGGCGGGCGAATTTACGCGCCGGGGTATGAAAAATCCCCCGCAAGGCAGAAGCCAGGCGAGGGGAGTTTTGCCAGCCAAACGAGTTGACCAGGTCGTCGAGGTTGATTTGGGTCAGGGCGGAGAGATCATCCATTCCTGGCTATTTCAGCCCAAGGATTTCGTAGACCGGGATGGATTCACGCTTGCCTTTGACGGTGATCGGTTCCATCAGGCGAGCTTCGACGAAATCACTGACGCGCTCATAGGCGGCCTGGCTGATGACGATCTGGTTGCGGGCGGCGTTTTCCTGCAGGCGTTTGCAGGTGTTGACGCTGTCTCCGATGGCGGTGTAATCAAGGCGTTTCTCGGTACCGATCAGGCCGAGCACCGCATCGCCGTAATGGATGCCAACCCCGAAACCGAGGTGGGCTTCCGGCGGCAGGATGGCATGCAGTCCGGCGATGCGCTCGCGCAGTTTGAGTGCGGCGCGCACGGCCCGCAGGGTGTGGTCTTCCTGCGGAATGGGGGCATTGAACCAGGCCATGACCGCGTCACCCAGGAATTTGTCTATCGTCCCTTCTTCATCCAGCACCACTTCGGCCCCGGCAGCCAGGTAGCGGTTTAGCACTGAAACCAACTGCTCCGGTGATTGCGTCTCGCTGAAACTGGTGAATCCGCGAATATCGGCAAACAGGACGGTGATGTCGCTGCGTTTGCCTCCCAGGGCCAGGCTGTTGGGGTCGAGCTGGTTGATGACCGCTGGTGAAACCATGCGCTCAAACAATTTGCGTTGGGCCTCCAGGCGTTTGCGTTCGGTCAGGTCATCGAGCACAATGGCAATGCCCTGGGTGGTCTGGTCGGCATCTTTGAGCGGGGAAACGTTCAAGCGCCAGTCCACCTGGCCACGCAGGGGCAGGTTATGACTAAATTCGAGATCCGTCACCAGCGAATCCTGGTTGCGGACGCCGGCAATTTGCAAAAGAATATCATCTGCGATGGAGGGTATTACATCGTGTAATTTGCGCCCGATCAGGTCAATGGTGTTTTGGCCAAGGATTGATTCGGCGGCATGGTTGCACAGGGTGATCTGATCTTCGATGTCGGCGGTGATCACGCCGCTGGCGATGGATGCGAAAATGTTATCCATCATGTTTTTCAGTTCGGTCACTTCGGCCAGGGTGCGGCGCAGCGAAGAGAACAGGCGGGCGTTCTCGATGGCGATGGCCGCCTGGTTGGCAAAGACCCCCAGCAGATCGCGTTCCGATTCGTTGAAAATCCCGGTGCGGATGCGATTATCGGCGTAGATAACGCCAATCATATCGTTCTTCACTTTGAGTGGCACACACAGGATCGAACGCAGGTTGAAGGCAATGATGCTTTCCTGGCCGCCAAAGCGAGGGTCTTCCTGGGCGTTGGTGGTCAGGATGGCCTCGCCGGTTTCGATCACTTTTTGGATGACGGTGCGGCTGACGGCGTGTTCCGATTCATTGAGCGATTCCTGTTCCCAGTTGCGGGCGATGCGCGTGGACATTTGTCCGCTGGTATCGCGCAGCATCATAAAACCGCGCTCGGCCCCGGTCAGACGGACGATGTTGTCCATCACAAAGCGCAGGACATCATCCAGATCGAGTGATGAATTGATGACCTGGCTGATTTCGGTCAGGGCCAGCAGGTTGCTGCGTTCTTCAGCGAAAGCGGCAACTTCTTGCGCCAGGCGGTAGAGGCGGCTTTCGAGTTGTGAAAGGTTTTCGAGGGTATCGGGTTGCAGACTGGCCCGCATCGGTAAAATGGATGTGCGAACTTGCCCGGCCAATTGGCTGAGGGTTTTCATTTGCTGGTCAACAGGCAGGGAAAGGCTTTCACTCATAAGGTTGCTCCTGAAAAATACGGCCAAAAAAAGAACGAAACAGGGTAACACGAATATTCCAGGCTGCTTTTTGGGCGCGAGCAGGATCACCGGGATGCGTGCTGTAAAGGGTCATTTCGTGTTCAATCGCCAGGGTTTCAATTTCGGCGGTGGCTTCTGGCAAGAGTTGTTTAAGAAGTTGAACACGTTCGGATGGGGTCAGTGACCCAGGTTGGGTTTGCCTGAACCAGAGCAGGGATTGGTTGATGGCGTGAAAGGCGCGCTCAACCTCTGAAAGTTCACTCCAACGCTGCCAGCGACCCAGCCAATCCGGGATATCCTGCGAACGCCAGCTGTAAAATGCCAGGGCTGCCCGCAAGGCCCGCTGTTGGAATGGCAGGCGCCGCTGTAATTTCCATAATCCATAACCGCCAAGTGTAACGGCTAGGGTTATTATAATCCACCCCAAAACGGCCAGGTATGGGAATGGGCTGCCAACTGGTTGTGAAACGTCACTGCTGGGTGTGGGCAGGGGTTCATCGTTAGACTGCGGAAATTCCCGTTCCGGTCTTGGTTCCAGTTCCGGTCTCTCGGGTTCCAGGCCACTGGGGCGCACGAGCGGCAGTTGGTTGCCGGTAGGCTCAAACTCGACCCAGCCGACGCCGGGGAAATAGACTTCGGGCCAGGCATGCGCATCCTTGGCGCGCACAACGTAGAGGCTGTTTGAGCGTTCTCCCTGGGCGTAACCGGCCGCCAGGCGGGCCGGGACGCCAATTGCGCGCAGCATAACCACTTCCGCGGTGGCGTAATACGTGCAATAGCCGCGTTCCCAATCGAACAGAAAGCGTTCGAGCGCATCTGCGCCCGGCGTCAGGCCGGGAACGTTCTCGTCATAAACGATATTCTCGCGCAGGTAGGTGGTGATACGCTCAGCTTTGTCATACGGAGTCACTGCACCCTCAGTAATGCTAACCGCCAGGGCGATGATGCGCGGGGGTAGGTTTTCAGGCAGAGACAGGTAACGATCACGCACCCATTCAGGGTAGTCTTCGCCAGCCTCGAGTAACTCGAGCACGGTCGGGTTGTGAACCACGGAACGGGCCAGATATCTTTCCCCTGGCGCAAGGAGTGTGGCTGCGCGCAAACGATCCACATCCAATTGACCGCCAGCCAGGGCTGTATAGCGCAGTTCAGCCGGGCGGCTGACCCAAACCGGCTGGGGATGAGTCAAGAGGGTGGCCTGGGCGGCGAAAAGCCACTCAAATTCAAATTCGACAATCTGTCCATCTGAGTCTGGCACGAACAGGTCTCCTGCTTCAGGCAGGAAAGAGCGTGTAGCCAGTTGTGTGCTCTGCCATCTGCCGTTTTCATAATCGTCATACACTCTTGCCCGCCAGTAGTAGCGTGGCAGGCCGGTAAAAGGCGCACTGACACGGAATAGGAGACCCTCGCCCTGGTCGGCTCTATTGCCCAGAGTCAGCAGGTCACCGTAGCGCTCGACCGGCGGCGGTTTGCGGCTGGTCAGGGCGGCCAGGGCTTTACTGATGCGTTCCTGGGTGCTTTTTAGCGGACGACTATTTTCGCGCCACCAGCGCGCGGCAGCAGGCAGGGCCCTGGCCGGGGTTGGCAGCATCCAGGCCAGGATAACGATCAGGAGCGTTACCAAGATGACGCTGCGATTCAGTTCAAATTCCGGCTCCGGGCCGGTAAAAATCCTTTTTTCACGCCACTGTCTGGCGCTTTGCAGGTAATTTTTGCGGCCAATGAGCAGCAGTAAAACGGCCAGATAGACGGCTACGATCCAGATGCGGCTGGCAGGGTAGCCATCATAGTACTGGATCAGTAAAATCAGCAGGCTGGATGGCAGCAAGCTTGCCAGGATGCGGGTAGGATGCAGGATGGCTTGCCCACTGGTGAGAGCCACCAGCCAAAATATCAGGCAGGCAAAAGCGACAAAGATGAGCGGGTCGGCCACTTCTTCAGCGCGTACCAATTGTCCCAGCCCGTACCCTATCCGTCCGCCCAGGCTGGACAGGCGTGTAAGCAGATCCTCTGCGCCTGGGATCATTCCGAGCAGCAGCCATGTCAGGATAAGCGGTGTGTAAGCCACTGCCAACCAACGGCGCGTTTTTGTTCCGAATTGGCTTACTGACAGGGCCAATCCCAGGACTCCACCCAGGATGGCCGCGCCCTGTGGGACGATCAGGTTATCGGTCCACCCGGTCATTACCAGACGACCGGATGCGAGTGTCATCAGGAACAGGAAGAGAATGGCAACCGGCCAATCGGAATAGTTCTTTCTCATGTATTGAGTGTACAATATCCACACTATATTCGTCAAACCGATTATTAAACGGAGGAAGCTATGGAATGGCTCTGGGAATTGGGAATCGTTGTTGTGAGCGCCTTGCAGTCATTGGGCGGCTGGCTCGAAACACCCATGCAGTTTTTCTCCTTTTTAGGTTCTGAAGAGTTCTTCCTGTTGGTTCTGCCGATACTCTACTGGTCAGTTAATGCCGACGTGGGCTTGCGGGTGGGGGTCATCCTGCTTTTGAGCGGCGCGCTAAATGATGCCCTGAAATTGGCCTTTCATGGTCCACGTCCATATTGGTATAGTCCCGCAGTGAAAGCGTTGTCTGCCGAAACCTCGTTTGGAGTCCCTTCGGGCCACGCACAAATTGCTGCAGGGGTCTGGGGCATGTTGGCTGCACTTCTAAATCGCGCCTGGGTTTGGGGATTGGCAATATTTATTATTTTCATGATCGGCCTTTCGCGCTTATACCTGGGTGTGCATTTCCCGCACGATGTTTTGCTTGGCTGGCTGGTGGGTGGTTTTGTGCTGTGGGGTCTGCTGCGCGCCTGGGATCGTGTTGCCGCCTGGGTGAAGGGCCAATCCCTGGGCCGCCAGGTCGGGCTTGCTTTTGGTTTCTCAATACTTCTTTTGCTCGGTTCCGCGGTCCCCTATCTTGCTCTGCAAAGCTGGGATTTTCCCGCTGCATGGATAACTAATGCCACAGCGGGTGGCGTGGAAGAACTGCCGCACCCGATCACGCTGAATGGCATCCTGACCACGTCTGGGACGCTGTTTGGACTTTTTGCGGGCTTGGCCTGGATGAACACCCAGGGTGGGTTTAGCGCGCAGGGGACGGTAAACCAGCGCGCCCTGCGCTATATTGTGGGTGTGCTTGGTGTTGGTGTACTCTGGTTTGGGTTGGGAGCCATTTTCCCGCGCGGCGATGAACTGCTCCCTTACATCCTGCGCTTTGTGCGCTACAGCCTGGTGGGGCTTTGGGTTTCGGCGGGCGCGCCGTGGCTTTTCATCAAGCTCAAACTGGCTCACGGCTTACAAATATGATTACAAGAAGAGAAAAAGTCTTAAAGTAGGTGGATGTATCGTCTGGTTTTGATATAATCATAATGTTACTCGACTGTTGTGTTTTGACATTTACGCCCAAGCATGATAATTTAGCAGTATTGCGAAATTTACAAACTCAGGTTGGTGAAAGACTATGCAATTGC
>JAKLPV010000092.1 GCA_022013685.1 Anaerolineae bacterium | reverse complement strand
GTGTCAGGTGTCAGGTGTCAGGTGTCAGGTGTCAGGTGTCAGGTGTCAGGTGTCAGGTGTCAGGCCCTTCGGCTGCGCCACGCAAAAATCGCGCGTCTCCGCTCAGGGCCTGACACCGCCTAGAGCGCAAACCCAACGGCCGGGTAGTTGATCTCAGCCAGCAGGGCCTTGATCTTGTCCTCGGTCGCAGGGGCATCGAAGACAATTTCAACGGCCTTGGTCCCGGCATCGGCTTTGACCGATTGGATACCCGCCAACTCGGCCACTTCAGTTTGGATGGTGTTGACACAATGTCCGCAAGAAATATTGGGAACGGAAAGTTTGATGGTGGTCATGAGAGAAACTCCTTCGTGAATAGAGAATAGAGACTGGTAATCGGTAATGACTACTCGCCAATTACTGATTAAACCTTGTTTGCCATCTCAAAAACTTCGCTGATCTCCGTCAGAACACGTTCGCGCTCTTTCGGGTCTTCGCCCTGGATGGCAGTAATGACACAGGAATTCAGGTGGTCTTCCAGAATTTGCGCGCTGACTTTATTCAACGCCGCTTGCACAGCCTGAATCTGACGGATCAGATCGATGCAGTAGGCATCTTCTTCAGCCATGCGCACCACGCCTTTTAAGTGTCCCTCGGCAGATTTCAAACGTCTTAGGGTTGCTGTTTCCATAATTATCCTTTTTACCCCCCCCCAGGGGGGATGGGTTAAGAGATTTTACATGTATTTGCAAAAAATGTCAAACGAATTCCCCACAAACAATTGGATTCCGAGCCTTTTTCGGGTATAGTTTTTAATATCATCTGTCGACACCCGAACAGGGACGTGACCACAATGAAAAATTTGACTGATTGGTTGCTACCGCCCAGGTTTGATGACGAAGGCGAGGACAAACGCGCATCAACCCTCTATCCCATATTGCTGGTTCTGGTTGTCATTTATATCGCGCTAAGCATTTTCACCCTTTTTAGCGATCAAACCACTCAGTTCTACTTGCTCCAGGCAGCCGGGATTACACTCATTATCAGCTTGCGTTTGATTCGCCAGGGAAAATTCAAGGTTCCAGCATACATCATCCCTAGTGTATTTCTGCTGACCGTGACCATCTCCGCCTACAACGGGCAAGGTATTCACGATGTCATCATCCTTAGCTTTCCGATGATTATCGCACTATCTGGTCTGCTGATTGGCAAAGATGCAGCCATTTACTCTGCCTTTGGTGGTGTTGCCTGCGCCGCTTTATTGATCTGGATGGAAATGAACAACATCCTGGTCAGCGAATACCAGTCGTTTACAGATTTTAGCGACCTGTTCCTGATTAGCGTTTTCCTGTTTGCCACGGCTATTATCGTTTACAGCACAATGAACATTATTTCCAAAAATATTCAAGAGTTAAAACAACTCAACGATGATCTCGAAAAACGGGTAGCGTTACGAACAGCCCAGCTTGAAAGCACAAACAAAGATCTAGAATCATTTGCTTACTCGGTATCACATAACCTGCGCGCACCGCTTCGAAGCATCAGCGGATACTCACAAATTTTGTATCAAGATTTCAGGGAAAATATCGACGAAACCGGGCAGCGATATCTGCAAAATATCTATCAAAGCGCAAAACAGATGAACACACTCATTGACGAGATATTGGCGCTTTCGCGTACCGGACAGCAAGGATTAAATCCACGCCACCTGGGCCCGCAGGAAATCAGGGAGATGGTTCAAGGCATCCTGAGCGGGCTGGTCGCAATCGAAGAAGACCGGCAGATTGAAATTGCCCTGAACGAGCTGCCTGGCTGTCATGCCGATCCTGTTTTATTGAAACAGGTCTTTGTCAACCTTCTCTCGAATGCCTTCAAATTCACCCGCAAGCGTTCCCCCGCGCGAATCGAGATCGGCAGCCAGGTTGAAGGTACGGCGCAGGTTTACTACATCTGCGATAACGGCGCAGGATTCGACATGGCTTATGCAGATAAACTATTTGGCGTCTTCCAAAGATTACACCGCGAAGAAGAATATGAAGGCACCGGCGTTGGGCTGGCCATCGTCCAGCGGATTGTCACCCGCCACAATGGCAGGGTCTGGGCCAAGGCTACTCCAGGACAGGGCGCAGTGTTTTACTTTACACTTAATCTGGAAAATCACTCAACCCACGAGACCACGTCCTGACAAGAGATATTTGCCGTAGTAAAGAAGGCCGCATTTTGGAGATTCATCAAGAGCCAAAAAAATGAACAAGTATATTTGACAATTTGGAGTTACAATAACCACATTTGCGACAAAAGACCAGGGCTAGGAGAAATCACAATGACGAAAACAGCGATTATCACCGACACCGACGCCAGCCTTCCACTTGAGATCGCCCGAAAGTACAACATCGTCCAGGTGCCGATTATGGTGCAGTTTGGCGAGGAGAGTTTCAAAGCTGTCTATGATATTGACGACGCTGAAACATTTGCGCGCATCGACCGCACCGGGAAACTCCCCACCACCTCCGCCCCGTCACCGGGACAATTTCTCGAAGCCTATAAAACCGCATTCGCCCAGGGATACAATTCCGTCATCTGCATCACAGTTTCCAGCGAGATCAGCGCCACCCATAATGCCGCCATCAACGCCGCCGCGCTGATGCCAGAACACGATATCACCGTGCTCGACTCCAAGTCGCTCAGCATGGGGCAAGGACTGATGGTGTTGGCTGCTGCCAAAACCATCGAAAATGACGGTTCAAAAGAAAACGCCATCGTCGCTGCCCAATCTATCCGTGAGCGGACTCACCTTTTTGCCGCGCTTTCGACCCTCAAATACCTGGCCATGTCTGGGCGGGTTGGGCAGATTGCTGCCGGAATTGCCGGCCTGCTGGATGTCAAACCCATTCTTACAATTCGCAGCAGCCGGCTGGAAATGCTCGAAAAGGTGCGCACCCAGTCCAGGGCCTGGCAAAGGACTGTCGATTTAACGGTCGAAAAAGCTTCGGGGAGTCAGATCGAGAAAATGGCCATCATCCACGTTAACGCACTGGAAAACGCTCAAAAACTGGAGGGGCTGCTGCGTGATTTCCTGCCCTGTCCCGATGAAATTATTTACGCCCAGCTAACCCCCGGCCTGTCGGTGCATTCCGGCGCTGGGCTGGTCGGCGTGGTTAGCGTCATCCGCGAATAATCTTATTCCATCCAATCGCCAAAGGAGGAAAGTTTTCATGGAAGGTGAAGTTTTTTACCCATCGCAAGATGCTATTGCGAACAGCTACGTTCGGGACTGGGAGGCCCTGGCCGAAAGCGCGCGCAAGAACCTGCAAGGATTTTGGGCCGAGCGTGCCAGCGAATTGTTCTGGTTCAAAAAATGGGACAAGGTGCTGGACGACTCAAACAAACCTTTTTACCGCTGGTTCGATGGCGGTAAGGTGAACATCGCCTACAACTGCGTCGATGTTCACCTGCAAACCTTTCGCAAGAATAAGCTGGCCCTGATCTGGGAAGCGGAAGACGGTAAAAGCGAGCGCACTTTCTCTTACTATGCCCTCAACCGCGAGGTTTGCCGCATGGCAAACATCATCAAGGCCATGGGGATCGAGAAAGGCGACCGTGTGACGATTTACATGGGGCGCATTCCCGAAATCGTCTTTGCCATGCTGGCCTGCGCCAAGATTGGCGCGATTCACTCGGTTATTTTTGGCGGATTCTCCGTCGACGCTTTACATGAGCGCATTTCTGATTCAGAATCAAAACTCATTATCACCTGCGATGGCTCGATGCAGAACGGCAAACTGGTTGAACTCAAGCGCATCGTGGATGAATCCCTGCGCCACTGCCCGACTGTCGAAAACGTGATCGTAGTCAAACGCACCGGCCACGAAATCCCCATGGAAGGCGGGCGCGACCACTGGTTCCACGACCTGTGCGCCCTGCCGATCGCCAACGGCAAATGCAGTACCGAAGTAATGGACGCCGAAGATCCGCTCTTCATCCTTTACACCAGCGGCTCGACCGGCAAACCCAAAGCCATCCTGCATACCCACGGCGGCTACATGGTGGGGACGTACGCCACACTCAAATATGTCTTCGACGTTAACGATGAAGACCGCTTCTGGTGCACCGCCGACCCAGGCTGGATCACCGGTCACTCATACTTGGTTTACGGCCCCTTCTTAAATGGCGCAACCGTTTTCATGTTCGAGGGCGGCCCGTCTTACCCCTATCCAAATCGCTGGTGGCAGCTTATAGAGCGTTTCGGTATCACGATTTTCTATACTGCCCCCACCGCCATCCGCGCCCTGATGCGCTTTGGCGAAGCCTGGCCTAACAAACACGATCTGTCATCACTGCGCCTGCTCGGGTCAGTTGGCGAACCGATCAACCCTGAAGCCTGGAAATGGTTCCATCATGTCATCGGCAAGGATCGCTGTCCGATCATGGATACCTGGTGGCAAACCGAGACCGGCGCTTTCATGATCACCCCGACCCCGGTCGTGCCGCTCAAACCTGGCTCGGGCACCCGTCCGTTTTTCGGCCAGGAAGCCGAAATTGTGGACGAGGAAGGCAACCCTGTCCCAGATGGGCAGGAAGGCTTCCTGCTGCTCAAAAATCCCTGGCCTTCAATGATGCGCACCATCTACAAAGATCCCGATCGCTATATCGAAACCTACTGGAAGAAATATCCCGGCAAATATATGACCGGCGACAGCGCCCGGCGCGACAAGGATGGCTATTACTGGATCATTGGCCGCGTCGACGATGTCATCAAGGTCAGCGGCCACCGGCTGGGAACGGCCGAAGTCGAATCTGCGCTCATCACCCACCCGGCAGTTGCCGAATCGGCTGCGATCGGCCTGCCGCACGAGGTCAAGGGCCAGGCCATTTACTGCATCGTCCAGCTCAAACCCGGCTTTGCTCCCGGCGAAGATCTGGGCGAAGAACTGCGCCAGCACGTTGCCCACCACCTGGGCCCGATTGCCCGGCCCGAAGAAGTTAGCTTTATTGATAAGTTACCCAAGACACGTTCTGGTAAAATCATGCGACGCGTGCTCAAAGCTCGCGCCCAGGGGCTGCCCGAAGGCGACTTAAGCACACTCGAAGAATAATCCACCAATCAATCATTACACCAGGAGAGAAAGAAAACATGAATTCATTTTTTGACCGGCTGCGCTTTTTAGGCTCAGAAGTTATCCTCGGCATCCTGATTACCGTGCTGAGCATCGGAACAGCTTCTGCCAGCTACTTAGGCGCCATGGCGGATTCAGATCAGAACAAATTCGAAATCCAGGGCATGAGAGCCCTCAACGACGGCAACACCACCTATCTGGAAGCCAACCAGAACCTGAGCCAGGATTACGCCTACTTCGATAGCTGGTACACCAATGACGGCGTCGACCAGGACAGAGCCGACTACTATCTGGAGCAGATGAGCGATGAACTCGCCACCCTGGCGACCAGCGATACCATGGACGAAGCCGCCTGGGAATCCTACGAAGATGGCATCTTCGCCGATGCCTTGCAGCTTTTCGATCGTGCCGATGCTTCTTTCACCATGGCCACCGCATTCGATGAAAAAGGTGACTCGCTCCAGCTTGTCATGCTCTTCATGGCGCTCGGCCTGGCCTTCGCCGCCTGGGCCTCCCTGCTCGACGCAGAGAGTAACCTGCGCCCGATGTTCGCCATCTTCGCCATCGTCACGCTCGTTGCAGCCCTGGTAAACTACTTCGGCATCCCCGCCATCCCGAACATCGATATTCCGCTTGATCCATTTGCATAATCTGGCTTCCGCCTGACACTGTCCGCGCCGTGGGGCAAGATTTTATCTTGCCCCACGTTTTGTTAAGGAGAAATATGACAACCCGAATCCTGCCCCTGTTCTTGTGTCTGACTCTCCTGCTGGCCGCCTGTACTGCTCCTGCAGCTGGAACGGACTCCCCCGTGCCTGCCCAGGCGCCATCCGGGGTTGTCTCCACTTCTGAGCCGCTTGCGGCCAACACCCTGCCCCCTTCCGCGGAACCGCTGCCAATGGGCTATTACGACCCCGGCGACCCGGCCGTGACCGACCTTTGGGTCGATCCGCTCAACGGAGATGACAACGCCGACGGACTGAGCAGCGCCAGCGCCCTGCAAACGCTGGATGCCGCCTGGCGCAAAATCCCGTCCGGGCAGGCACTCACCAACGGATACCGGATCCGTTTGCAGCCGGGCGAATATCCAGCCGAGAGCATCCCCAATTATTGGGAGTCAAGATACGGGTCGTACGAAGCGCCGGTCATCATCCAGGGACAGGGCAGTGAAGCGGGTCAGGTCATTCTCCAGGGCTTCGTCAACGTTTTCGATTCGCGCTATATTTACTTTGAAAACTTAAGCATTATTACCCCCGATGACGCGTTTCACTGCGAACAATGCGACCATCTCTTGATCCGCAATGTGATCATGAACGGGTTCGGCGATGCGCACGAAGTGGTCAAGGTCAACCAGTCTCAGTATGTCTTCATCGAAAGCAGCGACCTGGGCGGGACCTATGAAAACGTGATCGATTTTGTGGGCGTGCAATACGGACACATTTTGGGCAATCACCTGCACGATGCAGATGACTGGTGCGCCTACGTCAAGGGCGGCTCGGCCTACATCCGCGTGGATGGCAACGAGATCTACAATTGCGGCACAGGCGGCTTTACCGCCGGGCAGGGGACCGGTTTCCAGTTCATGACCCCGCCCTGGCTGACCTACGAGGCCTATGACATTCGCGTGATCAACAACATCATCCATGATACCGAAGGGGCCGGGCTGGGCGTGAACGGCGGTTACAATATTTTGATGGCCCATAACACACTTTACCGCGTGGGCAGCCGTTCGCACGGTATCGAGGTGGTCTTCGGAATGCGCTCCTGCGACGGGCAACCCGGCGAAGAGGGCCGCGAACGCTGCCAGCAATTCCTGGACGCCGGCGGTTGGGGCACGGTGGTGGTTGACAGCGGTGAAAATCACGTTCACATTCCCAACAAGAATGTCTTTATTTACAACAACATCCTGTACAACCCGGCCGGGTTCCGCTCTGAATACCAGCATTTTGCGATTTATGGCCCGCGCCCAAATGCCAAAGAAAGCGGCATCAACCTGGCCGTGACCGACGCCAACCTGCAAATCAAGGGCAACATCATCTGGAACGGGGATTCGTCCATGCCGCTGGGAGTCGAGGATGCCAGCGAAGGCTGCCAACCGGACAACCCAACCTGCAATGCCACTCAGCTTCGCGCCGAGAACGCCATCAACAGCATCGAACCCGTTTTCACAGACCCTTCCAGCAATGACTTTACACCGTTTGGCGATTGGTTGTCTGAATATATTGGCTATGCGATACCAGATTTCGCCTGGGACCTGGCCGAAATCCCGGCCGGGCAGACCGATAATCTTATCAGTAGCGATATCGCCGGGAACGAACGCAGCAACTCCAGCGCCGGAGCAGTGATTCCGTAAGCGTTACCATTATGAAAGGTCTCCTGTGCGCGATGCGTGTTATGCTTATATGGAAAGGTATTTAAAGAAAACAGGCAGTTCATGAAAAAATTTGTCATTCCCCTGATCCTGCTACTCGCGCTTTCTCTGGCGCTTACGCTGCTCGCCTCGTGTGGAGGCAACCAGGAAGCCCAGGAACAGGTGCGCATTCAGGCCGCGGTGGCCGCCACGCTGGCAAGAATCCCAACCCAAACACCCTACCCAACCCAGCAGATATTTATCCAGCCCACGCCGTTCGCGCTGGATGGTTTGTTCTGTGAATATGGATTCTGCATCGGGCATCCCGCCGACCTGTACATGGTGGATGCTTCCATTCTACGAAATGCGGCCACCCCCAGCACAAGCGCCTACGGAATTTTGTTTGCCTTCAACCCCAGCCTGTTCATGCAATTAACCTGGACGATTTCAGGCCCATCTTACGATTACAGCGCATCACAGCGGATCATTCTGGAAGAAACCGACCAATTGACCGGCAACATGGATGTAATTCTTTACCGTGACCTTAATGTCTATTACCAACCCATTGGCCCAACCGCTTCAGACCTGCTCCCTTACGGGGCAGTCGCGGTCTGGCAATGCGGCGGCAGGGACTTTTCATGGAAAGTCTATACGCCGCAAGATAATATGGCCGAAGGGTTGATGCAGCAATCGCTGAACCGCTTCCGCTGCGAGTAGAAAATGAGCGATCCGATTGACGAAATTATCCGCCGCGCAATGGCGAACGGTGAATTCGATAACTTACCCAACAAGGGCAAGAAGCTCAACCTGGATGAATACTTCGAAATGCCCGAAGATGTCCGCGTTGGCTATACGATGCTAAAAAATGCAAATTTCCCGCCGGCAGAGGTTGAACTGCTGCGAGAAATTGCAGAATTGGAAGAAAAAGTAAAAGTTGCTGCGGAAGACCGGCGGGAAAAAATCCGCAAAGAGATCGAAGAAAAGCGATTAAAGTACAACCTCCTGCTTGAAAGCGGCAGGAGGAAGCGCTGACTTATTGCTCAATGTGCATCGGCAGGGCGTGTTCACCTTCAGAAAAATCCGAGAGGATGATTAACGCCGAGGTGACGATACTGCCCGGGTTGCGCCAGCGATGGTTCAGGTTGGCGGCAAACAAGAGACTGTCGCCGGCTTCAAGCAAATAAGGCTGGCCCTCAACCATATATTCCAATTGGCCGCGTAAACAGAAAACAAACTCATGCCCGGTATGAATGACATTGCTTGGCCCGCTTGACGCGCCACTCTCCAGTGTCAACATAAACGGCATGACATGCCCGACAAAATTCTCACCACCCAGCCCTTCCCATAAGCCACGCATAAACGGCAGACGAGTGCGCTCATCTGCCTTCAAGAAGACAATTTTTTCGCGGGTTGGCGCCGGAGCGAAGAAATCCGTTACTGGCACTTCAAGTGCATCCGCCAGGCGATAGAGTGTACTAACAGAGGGGGAAGTTTTGCCGCGCTCGATCATGCTCAGGGCATTGGCTGAAAGACCGCTCATCGTCGCCAGGGTGCGCATCGAAACACCACATGCCTCGCGCAATTGACGCAATCGGTTACCCACATCCACAGAAATTGCTTGCCTACTCGTCAAGTTCATATGAAATACTCCGTTGAAAATGCCGGGATATACCCGGTTTATTTATGTCTTTATGCTATCACAAATTAGACATATTTGATGGAATTTAGTAAGTGACAACTTACTAATGTATATGTGACAATTCTCACTGTATTTTAATCTATCAGCAGATTATCATGCAAATATCAGCATATGTGATTATTCAAATATGTAAATACTCCAGATTAGAGTAAAAATATCATGATTTCTCAAACACTTGCCCAAGAAGTATCCCAACTCGAAGCCGATCTGTGCTTCGCTTTGGCCGACCCAACCCGGATATTAATGTTATATGCGCTCGATGAGCGCTCCCGCAATGTGACTGAACTGACCCAGGAACTGGGTATCACCCAGCCCACGGCATCGCGTAACCTGAAGATCCTGCGCGACCGCGGGCTGGTCAGCGCTGGCCGCCAGGGGGTAAATATCCACTACGAACTCAACGACAAACGCCTCATCCAGGCGCTCGACCTTTTGCGCAGTGTCCTGCGCGACCGGCTTGCTTACCGCGCCAACCTGATGGAAGAAATTTCAGAAACCGAATAATCCACTCAACGAGGAAAATGGCATGAAAAACTTCAAAGCCTATTGGATTTTTGGGCTGCTGGGCATCCTGCTGGTGATTGCCGTGCCAGTCTTGCTCTTCACCCAGACCGCATCGGCCAGCACCGCCCAAGACCCCTGGGACGGCGTGCCTAAACGCGCCATCCACGTTCCGCACACCGACATCATCACCGGTCCGTTCGATGCCCCGCAAGATGTGACCCGCGCATGCCTGTCCTGCCACCCGGATGCAGCCAAAGACGTCATGATGACCAGTCACTGGACCTGGGAAAGCAAGGAATTTGACGTGCCCTGGCGCGACGAGCCTGTCACGATCGGCAAAGCCAACCAGATCAACAACTTCTGCATCAGCGCCCAGGGCAACGAAAAACGCTGTATGACCTGTCATATTGGCTATGACTGGCAGGAAGGCCAGGAATATGACTTCACCGTCGCCGAAAATGTCGACTGCCTGGTCTGCCACGCCCAGTCAGGCTACGCCAAAGGTGAATATGGCAACCCGGCTGAGTTCGTCGACCTGCTGGCAGCAGCCAAAAGCGTTGCAGCGCCCACCCGCGAAAACTGCGGTTCCTGTCACTTCAACGGCGGTGGCGGCAACAACGTTAAGCATGGCGACCTTTCAGAACAGTTGTACTTCCCCTCGCCCGAGATGGACGTTCACATGGGCGCCAATAACTTCCAGTGCATCGACTGCCATAAGACTGAAAATCACCAAATTCAAGGCCGCCTTCTGGGCGACAATTACACCATTGACCCGGCAGACCAGCCCGCCTGCATCGACTGCCACGCCGAAGCGCCCCATGACGACCAGCGCCTTAACAGCCACACCGTTAGCGTTGCCTGCCAGACCTGCCACATCCCAACGATGGCGACCAAAGACCCAACCAAAACCACCTGGGACTGGAGCACTTCCGGCCAGGATCGCGAAGAAGATCACTTCACCTACCTCAAGATCAAGGGCGACTTTGAATACGAAAGCAACCTGCTGCCGGTCTATCTCTGGTACAACGGCAGCAACGACTACCGCTACCTGCTCGGCGACCCGATCAACCGCGATGGTCCGACCATGATCAACCAGCCCTCCGGCGCAATCAGCGACCCGAACGCCAAAATTTATCCCTTCAAACTGCACAAAGCCGTCCAACCCTACGATACCGGCTTCAACTACCTGCTGGCTCCTATCACTGCCGGGCCGGAAGGCTACTGGACCAATTTCGACTGGGAACAGGCTTTTACGCTGGCTGAGGAACGCATGGGCCTGCCCTACAGCGGCAACTACGACTTCGCCGAAACCTGGATGTACTGGCCGACCACTCACCTTGTCCAACCCGCCGAATATGCCCTGCAATGTTCAGACTGTCACGGCGAGAGCGGACGCCTAGACTGGGAAGCCCTTGGCTACCCCGGCGACCCGATGACTTGGGGCGGGCGGAGATAAAGAGCGATATTCGATAACTCGATATTAGATACTCGAAAATCAGATACCAAATAACGAATATCGAACAACGAACCAGAGAACCCTATGAAAACTTCCTTCCTGAACCACAAACGCGCCTTTATCGCCCTCGGCATTGGCTTGCTGACCACCCTGCTGGCTTTTGGCATCGTGCTTGCAAGCCGTCCTACTGTGCCCGTCGCCCAACCTTCGCCGCTGCACCCGTCCGTTGCGCTACGCGACGAAGACGGCCTTAACGTGCTCGAAAGCGGCAAACCGGTTTCAACCATGCAAACCTGCGGCGAATGCCACGATGCAGATTTCATCGTCAGCCACAGCTTTCACGCTGACCTGGGTCTCTCAGACTACCAGTCCAGCGCCGATTCGTGGAACGCCAGCACCGGCACCTTTGGCAAATGGGATCCGCTGACCTATCGTTATCTCTCGCAGGCGGGAGACGAACGCCTCGATCTTTCAACCGCCGAATTTTTGATGGAATACGGCGAACGGGTTCCGGGTGGCGGACCGGCCACCACCTCCCGAGCCGGGATTCCGCTCACCAGCTTGAAACCGGATGCGAACAACCCCGAGGCCAGCTTGCTCGACCCGAAGACCGGTCAACCCGTTGGCTGGGACTGGAAAGAATCGGGCGTGATGGAGATGAACTGCTTCCTGTGCCATCTCAACGCCCCCGATACCGCTGCCCGCACCGAGCAGATCCGCGCTGGTAAATTCGGCTGGGCCAATACCGCCACCTTGAACGGCACCGGCATCGTTCAGGCTGAAGGCGAAGGCTGGGTTTACAACCCGGAAGCCTTCAACGAGAACGGCGAACTGGCCGCCGAGACGATCAACCTGCAAGACCCGACCAATGCCAACTGCGCAACCTGCCACGGCCTGGCGCATACAGATAAGTTGACCCCGCTGACCTACACCGGCTGTTCGCTTGACGAACACCAGACCGCCACCACCGGGCAGATCGTCACCCCGCAGAAAATCTCGGCTTCGGGCATGAATATTTCAGGCAAGAACGATCTGTCCTACGCCTGGGACATCCACGCCGAGCGCGCCCTGAAATGCACAGACTGTCACTACGCGCTCAACAACCCGGCCCAGGCCCAGCGCCTGTCGCAAGACAATCCCGACCACCTGACCTACGATCCGCGCCGCCTGGAGATCAGCGACTACCTGCTGCGCCCCGATCACAACTTTGCGCGCGGCGAGAGCGCCCAGTTCAACGTTGCGCCCGACCTGAAAGCGACCATGCGCCGCTGTGACTCGTGTCACGACGCCCAACAGGCCCATGCAGACTGGCTGCCCTACACCGAGCGTCATATGCAGGTTTTGGACTGCGAAACCTGCCACATTCCGCAGATGAACGCCCCGGCCATCCAAAGCGCCGATTGGACAGTCATCACCCCGGCTGGCGAAGCCATCAGTCAATGCCGCGGCGTGGAAGGCGACCCTGACAGCCTGTCGAGCCTGATCACCGGTTTTGCTCCGGTTCTGCTCCAGCGCGAAAACGTGGATGGACATGCTTCGCTGACAACTTATAACCTGATCACATCCTGGTACTGGGTTTACGAAGACGCCAACGGCAGCGCCCGTCCCGTGCGCCTGACCGACCTGGAAGCCGCTTACCTGCAAAACGGCGCATACAGCCCCGAAACGGTGGCCGCTTTCGACGCAGATGGTAACGGAAAACTCTCGACTGCCGAACTACGCATCGATAACGAGAGCAAGCAAACCTTCGTAGCCGGTAAATTATCCGGCCTCGGGTTGAACAACCCGCGCATCGAGGCTCAAATCCAACCCTACAGCATCAACCACAACGTTGTACGCGGTGAAGCCACCATCAGCGACTGTGAAACCTGTCATAACGCCGAATCGCGCATCACCGCTTCGATGCAACTGGCATCCTACTCACCCGGCGGCGTGCTACCCGAATTTGTCAGCGAAACCAACGTTTCCTTTGACGGCGAACTGGTCACGGGTGCGGACGGCTCGCTCTCCTATCGTCCGCTCAACGAAAAACGCGGAGTCTACGTTTTCGGCCATAACCGCGTCAACTGGATCGACTGGTTCGGCGCGTTGGCCTTCGTCGGCACCATCCTGGGCGTGGCCGGGCATGGCACAATCCGCTATGTCAACTGGCTCAAACGCCCCAAACATGCCGCCCCGACCAAGCGCGTACACATGTACGAAGGCTATGAGCGCTTCTGGCACTGGCTGCAAACCGTGACAATCGTTCTACTGCTGTTCACAGGGCTGATCATTCACCGCCCCGACATCTTTGGCATCTTCTCGTTCCGCTACATGGTTACGGTCCATAATGTCATGGCGGCCATCCTGGTGATCAACGCCCTGCTTTCGCTCTTCTGGCACCTGACCACCGGCGAAGTTAAACAGTATATCCCTCGCCCGCGCGGATTTTTCGATGACGCGATCGTGCAGGTCAAGTTTTATATCGGCGGCATCTTCAAGGGCGAACCACATCCCTTCGAGAAACGCCGCGACAAGAAGCTGAACCCGCTCCAACAGGCAACCTATTTTGGCCTGCTGACGGTCTTGCTGCCGTTGCAGATCATGACCGGCGCACTGATGTGGGGCGTTCAAACCTTCCCCCAGATTTCGACCTGGTTCGGCGGCCTGCCGGTGCTGGCCCCCTTCCACAGCCTGGTGGCCTGGATGTTTGGCGCGTTCATCGTCGCGCATGTCTACCTGACCACCACCGGCGCAACCCCGGTCGAAGCCATGCGCGCCATGGTCACCGGCTGGGAAGAAGTTGAAGAGCATGAGTCAGTGAACAGTGAGTAGTAATCAGTAACCAGTACAAGCCCTGAGCGGAGGTTTGAGCGCAGGCCCTGAGTGAAAACGAAGGGCCGCAGTCGAAAACCGAAGTCGAAGGGCGATATCACAAATAACAGAAGATTTGTCTGGCTGAAAACGTCCTTCGACTGCGCAGCGCACAGAACGCGCTGCTCCGCTCAGGACTTATGAAAGATGACGGAGAAAACCCTATGACCGTAGCAACCAAAACCCCTAAAAAATCTTTTGACTGGCAGCCCGTCAAAACGTTCCTGTTCCAACGCCCCAAGAAGAACTACATCCACCCCTACCTGGGCGGATTCCTGCTCGGGTTGGTCTTGTTCGGAGCCTTCTTCCTGACCGGTAACGGACTGGGAGCCTCGGGCGGGCTCAACCGCCTGATTGTGGCCGTGCAGGATGTGTTCGCCCCGGCCCATGTTGACAACAACCCCTACCTGCTCAAAATGGCTGGCGGCGACAAGAACCCGCTTGACGATTGGATCATCCCGATGATCTTCGGCACAGCCCTGGGCGGCTTCTTTGGCGGCTGGCAAAACGGACGACTGGGCTTCGAGACCAACAAAGGCCCGCAAATTTCCAGGCGCACCCGTTGGGCAATGGCCTTTTTAGGCGGGCTGATCATGGGCTACGGAGCGCGCATGGCGCGCGGCTGTACCAGCGGACTGGCCCTTTCGGGTGGCGCGGTGCTCTCGGTCGGCGCCTGGGCTTTTATGTTCTCTGTCTTCGCCGGGGCCTATATGCTGGCCTATTTCGTCCGCAAATTGTGGCTCTAAAAACGGAGTCCAAAATCTCCTGATTTTGGAAAGGAAAATCTTATGGAATATCCATTTCCCCTTCAAATTTTACAAACCGTCAGCACCGCCAACCCGTGGACCTACCTGGTCTTTGCTGTCATCGGCTTCTTCTTCGGCTACGTGCTCGAAATCTCGGGCTTTGGCAATTCGAAAAAACTGGCCGCGCAGTTCTACTTCCGTGAGCTGACCGTGCTCAAAGTCATGTTCGGGGCCATCGTGACCGCTATGGTGCTGCTCTTCACCATGATCGGCCTGGGCATCGTCGATTACAGCCTGATCTGGGTCAACCCGACTTACCTGTGGAGCGGAATCGTCGGCGGGTTGATCATGGGCGTCGGCTTCATCGTCGGCGGATTTTGCCCCGGCACCTCGCTCGTCTCGGCCTTCACCGGAAAAATCGACGGGATCTTCTTCGTCCTGGGCGTGACGGCCGGAATCTTCCTGTTTGGCGAAACCGAACCGCTCTACGATTACTGGTGGCAGACTTCCGGCTACCTGGGACGTCTCACCATCATGGACTGGCTCAACCTGCCGAATGGCGTGGTTGTGACCATCATCGTCGCCATGGCGCTCTTCATGTTCTGGGGCGGGGAACAATTGGAACGTATCTTCGGCAAACGTGACCTGGCTAAAGAACCCAAAGCGCGCGTCTACGGCGCGGTTGCACTCTTCGCGGTTGCCTTCGGCACAGTTCTGATTGGCTCGCCCGGCATTGATCAAAAACTGGAACGAACGTACTTCACCCGTGAGATCGGTATCGAGGGCGCGAGCATCAAATTCAGCGCCGAGGAACTACTCGCCAACCGGCTGGCACAGGCCTCGCCCGCCGAGGTTTATCACACCATGTTCGACAACGGCTTGGTTACCGTCCTGCTTGATGTCCGCCCTGAATCGGATTACAACCTGTACCATCTCAGCAACGCGCTGAACGTGCCATTGGCCCAAATCCCGACCGTTGTATCGCAGTTGCAAGCCAAACACAACCCGAATACGGTTTATTTCGTGATGAGCAATGACGAAGTCGACGCCACAGCAGCCTGGCGCATCCTGGTCGGCAGCGGGGTCAAGAACATCTACATCCTTGAAGGCGGCCTGAACAACTGGATCGCCTTCTTCGGCGCGGATGACCCCGAGATCAAATCTTTGAGCGGAAATTCCACTCCCGAACAACTGCGCTACAACTTCCCGGCAGTGCTTGGCTCACGCTACGAATCCTGCTATCCCGACCCGCAAAAATGGGAAGAACTCGAGTACGAACCGGTCATCAAACTCGAACTGCAACGCGATAAAAGCGGCGGCGGCTGCGGGTAAGATTTAAAACACAAAGGACACCAGGTACACAAAGGTTTTTACTTTTCCTTCGTGCCCTTGGTGTCCTTCGTGTTTAAAAGATTTCCTACAACGTGCCCTTCACCATGCCGCCATCGACCGTCAGCATCACGCCGGTGATGTAACTGGCTGCCGGTGAAACCAGGAAAACCGCCGGTTTGGCAAACTCATCCGGGCGCGCCATGCGTCCCAGCGGCGACTCGGCCATCTGCTTGCGGATCTCCTCATCAACCGTGGTGCCGTTCTGCCCGGCACGAAAAGTCATCAGCTCAGTCACACGCTCGGTCTCCGTCCAGCCCGGCAAAATCGAGTTAAAGCGGATGCCATCCTTGCCCAACTCCAGGGCCAGGGTCTTGGTCAAACCCACCGTGGCCGCGCGGATGCTGTTCGACAGCACCAGGTTCGGGATCGGCTGCTTAACCGAGTACGAAGTGATCGTCAGCACCGCAGCCGCCTGCGAGCGGCGCAAATGCGGCAACGCCGCCCGGATCAAGCGCACATGGCTCATCAGCGATAGGTCGAGCGCCTTTTCCCAGGCCGCGTCGTCGAAAGATTCGAACGCGCCCGAAGGCGGCCCTCCCGCGTTGGTGATCAGGATATCCAACCCACCCAGGCTTTCGACCGTTTCGGCGATCACTCGCTCCGCCGCGCCGGGTTCGGTTATATCCGCCGCGACCGCAACGCCCCCCAGGCTGTCTGCCGCTGCGCGAAGTTTATCAACGCTGCGACTGTTAATCGCAACCTGCACCCCTTCGGCGGCCAGCGCCTGCGCCGTGGCAAACCCCAATCCGCGTGAGGCCCCGGTGACCAGGGCGCGCAAACCATTCAATCCCAAATCCATAATGCCTCCAATTAAAAACGACTGACAGAACTGCGATCATTCGAGTATGGTAATTTTCGAATCCCAGACATCTCCATCCCTCCAGTGCGCCTCAACCCAGCGGCGAACCGTCTCGAGCGCTGCTTGCAAGAAAGCCGCATCGTTACCGATCATGGCGCAGGCGATCAGGCTTTCGCTCCATTTATCGTTCAAACCAACCTCTGCCACCGAGACGTTAAATTCGCGGTGCAAACGGCTGATCAGCGGCTTGATAGAACCGCGCTTCTCTTTGAGTGAAGCACAGCCGGGCAGGTGCAGGTGAAAAGTGAGAGTGGCGATCATATTTTATAAACATCGCCATAGCGGTTGGGCTATGGCGATGTTCTCCGTTCGAGTGCGGGTTACTTTTCTTCCGCTTTCGGGGCATCCGGCGCTTCACCCTCAACGGGGTTTCCGGCGACAATATTTTTTTCGCGCATCTTGCCCAGGTACTCAGGCAACTGGAACCCGGCCATTTCAGAAATATCCTGCAGGGGTGGCAGGCTCTTGAACAGGTTGGAAATAAAGTTCGAGGTGCTCGAACCATCGCCATTGCCGCCCGAATCCCAGACGGTGATTTTATCGATCTTGAGATTGCTGATCGCTTCGACCTGGCGAGCCACCAACTCTTCCAGCTTTTCGATCATCAGCAGGGTTGCCGCAGCCTGGGCATCTCCGCCAACGCTTTCAACCAGCTTCTGGTAGCCTGCGGCCTTTGAGTCGAGCAATTTACGAATACCACTGGCTTCAGCCTCGTACTTAAGCAAGATACCGTCGGCAACGCCCCTGGCTTCGCGGCGGACTTTTTCGGCTTCGGCTTCAGCGGCAATTTCAACTTTGCTTTTCTCAATTTCCTGGCGGACAACTTCTTCCGCGCGCAGGCGTTCGGTCTCAGCTTTGTATAGCGCCTGCTGGATGCTCACCTGAGCCTCGTATTTGGCAACTTCACCTTGCTGGAGCGCCGCGGCACGCTTGACTTCCAGTTGGGCATTGTATTCAGCAATATTGGCATTGGCCGTGTTTTCGCCCTGCACCGCGCTGGCTTCGCGTTCCTGCACCTTGATACGCTGGTTGGCGTCGGCAGTCTTGCGGCCAATTTCGGCCTGGGCCATTTCCTCAGCAACTTTGACTTCACGCTCACGAAAAGCCTGGGCCTCACCGATCGCGCCGATCTTGTCCTGCTCGGCTACATCCACTTTGGCGCGGTTGATGGCTTCAGAGGCGGCTTTTTTACCGATGCTGGCGATATAGTCTGATTCGTCGGTGATGTCGGTGATATTAACGTTGATCAGGTGCAGACCGATTTTATTGAGTTCCGGCTCGACATTGTGGCGAATCGCCTCCAGGAAGCTTTCGCGGTCCTGATTGATTTGTTCGATGGTCAACGAAGCAACCGTCAAACGCAGTTGGCCGAAAATGATTTCCTTACACATATCTTCGATCTTGTCCTGCGTCAGATGCAGAATGCGTTCGGCTGCATTGGTCATAATCTCTGGCGAGGTACTGACGCCAACGGTAAAGGTGCTCGGAACATGGATACGGATATTTTGCAGCGAGAGCGCATTTTCGAGCGGAATGCTGATGGTGATCGGAGTCAGGCTCAAGTAGGCATAATCCTGAATCAATGGCCAGACAAAGGAACCGCCGCCATGCATGGTGCGGCTGGATTTTCCTTTTTCCACCCGGCCATAAATAACCAGGACCTTATCAGAAGGACAGCGCTTATAGCGGCTGGCGAGGAACACGGTGCTGAAAAACAGCAAAATTACAAAAGCAAAAAGCGCCAACAGACCAAAACTCAGGGCATTCATATATTATCTCTCCATTCTTAATTATGTTTTCTCGACAACCAATGTGCTCTTATCCGCTACATCCACCACGACAATTTTTTCTCCGGTAAAAATTTTCTGACCATCCTTGGCAATCGCATCAAAAATCTTCAAAGCCCCTTGCACAGGAACCTGCACCTGCCCGGAACCGTTGACAGGAATATTCAAGTAAACCGAGCCATGCACACCGATAGCATTCTTAATATCCACAGTGCCATCAGATTGCAAAAGTTTCATCTTGGAGAAAATAATGCTGAGCACCCAAACCGTAAACAAGCCCGCCACAACTCCCCCAAAAACAGATAAAAACGTTGGCGATTGGGATCTTAATAGGGTCAGTCCCACCAGCCCAAACATCATAAAAAAAGCTGTCAGGCCCTGAATCGAAAGCAACTTAAAGCTTATATCTGTATCGCCAGCCGTGTGACCGTCCGGGTTGACATCCAGGTCGCCGCCATGGTCTGCGCCAAAACCCACCAACATCATCACTGTTCGCAGGATAAAAACAACACCGCCAGCGACAGCAGATGCCCAGAATATCAACTCAATAATCGCAAGGGCGCCCATTACAGACTCTTCAGCTTTGCAGCCAATTCATCTTCACGCGACTCGACCAGCACACTGCCATCCGGGAAAACGATCGTCGGCACTGAACGATTGCCCTGGTTAAGTTCCTTCACAAAAGCCTCAGCCTGCGCATCGGCATCGATGTCGATGTCTTCGTAGCCAGTCCCCATCTGCGAGAAAACGCGCCGCGCGCGGCGACAATCGCCGCACCAGGAAGTGCCATACAACATGATCTTGCTTGGGTTGCGGACATACAGGTCAGGGTTCATAACGATAATTTCTCCAACTTAGCAACAAGTTCAGCATTCGATGGCTCGACCATTTGCGTTCCATCAGGGAAAATAATGGTGGGAATCTTCACCCGCCTGGTTAACTTCTCGACAAAAAGAAAAGCATCATTATCTTTGCCAATATCTACGAGCAAATACAGAATTTGTTTCTCGTCGAGTAACTTTTTCACGCGTTTACAATCGGGGCACCAACTGGCGCTAAAAACCGTGATCTGTTCCGGAAACTTGCCATATTTTTCGCTCATCAATGCGTTCTCCCTGCAATAAATTATACCTGAAACGCGTAGCGCTCGACATCCATGGGTTCTCTGATATTTCCGTAAAGAAGACCGCATTTTGGGGTGTCTTACCACGGAGATTCCCAAAGAGCCCATCCGTGTTATCATTTTTAAAAACGGAGAAACCCATGTCAAAGACAATCGCTCTGCTCGCCCTGCTGCTGGCTTCCCTGGCTTGCAGCCTGCCTTTTTCCACTCCGACAAACGAACCTGCCGGACCAACACTGGATGTCGCCACACTGGTGGCCGAAAGTCTGACGGCCGCCGCCGTCGGGACAGTCCCCGCCGCGCCCCCACTGCCAGAAACAGCCACCCCGGAACCCGCCCCCACCAACCTGAACATTGCCTACGCCCGCAGCGGGAGCATCATCCTGTGGCGTGATAGCGTTGCGCCACAAATCCTGACCACCAGCAGCAAGGATGATGACTCGCCCCGTATCAGCGATGACGGGCAAGTGGTCGCCTTCCTGCGTGACGGAGAACTGTACTCCGTCCTCGCCGATGGGACAGGCGAACGTCCGCTCGTCAACCGCGCCTACCTGAACGGATTCCGCTCCGGCGACATCCTCGAAGTTCATATCCGCCACTTCGACTTCACCCCCGACAGTCACGAGATATTCTTTGAGCTATACGGTGAAACCGAAGGTTACCCGGCGCCCCTGGCCGATTTGCAACGCGTGGACGCGGACAGCGGCACGCTGACTGTTATCCTGGCCCCCGGCAGCGGCGGCGGCCAGTGGACTTTCTCGCCCGACGGACAATATTTCAGTCTGGCCCAAGGAGAAAAGATTCGCATCCTGCGCCGCGACGGCTCGGATGATCGCACCGTCTTCAATTTCAAATTCGTCTCCACTTACAGTGAGTGGACCTATTTCCCGCAGGTGGTCTGGCGTAACGACTCGGCGGGTTTATACACCGTTATCCCGGCCTCAGCCGTCCTCGATGATCCCACAGAGCCAACCCGCTATTACTACATCCCCCTGGCAGGCGAAGCCGCCCGGTTGGCCGAATTTGTAGCAGGGCCGGTCTGGCAGAGTTTCCCGTTCATTTCACCGGACGGCATCAAGGTTGCCTACGTGCGCGAAAGCGGCGGGATACAATCCCTGCACGTCATCGACGCCAGCACCGCTGACCGGGTTTACACTTCCGCGCCGGCGCTGACCATCCTGAACTGGAATCCCGATTCTGCGCGGGTGGCCTATTACGCCGAAGCCCCGTCGAACCCCATCCTGCTTGAGTTTGGCGGCGCACCCATACCGCTCAGTGATACAGCTCGCTTCTCTGGCCTGGCGTGGGTCTCCGAAAGTCGTTATCTCTTCCTGAACGGCGAAGAGCTGCGTCTGCGCGACCTTTCATCTCCAAGTGTGCTGATAGATAGCGGCGTGAGCGGGTACGATTTTGTATTATTGCCGTAGCAACGATCTTGCAAGCCCTCATTGCCCCGTCAATGAGGGCTTTTTATTGTAAAATAACGCCATGCCAAAACCACTTAAAATATTATTTCTCGCCTCCGAGGCCGACCCGTTCGTAAAAGTCGGCGGTCTGGGCGATGTGGCCGGGTCTTTACCGTACGCCCTGCGCGGCCTGCCCAGCGAAAATCTGGATGTGCGCCTGGTGCTCCCCTTTCATTCCACCATCCGCGCCGAGGGTCTGACGCTTACCCGCGAAACGGTCTTCACCCTGCGCCGCGACAATGCAGATGTGCCTGCCCAGGTTTTCCGCGCGGATATCAAGGGTTTGCCAGCCTATCTCATCTCCGGCGCACCTGTGACCGGGTCGCTCAAAGTTTATGACCCCAATCCCAACGCTGACGGCGAAAAATACACCTTCTTCTCGATGGCCGCCCTCGAAATGGTACGCCGCCTCGATTGGCGTCCTGACATTGTCCACGCCAACGACTGGCACACCGCCGCAGCCATTTACCAGATACGCCGCCAGCAGGATGACCCCTTCTGGGCCGGGGTCAAGACCGTTTTTTCGGTTCACAATCTGGGTTACATGGGCGCAGAAGCCCAAAACGCCCTGCGGGCCTACGGCCTGCCGCCGATCGCTGAGCCGTTCTACCCCGAGTGGGCCTGCCACCAACCCCTGCCACAAGCCCTGTGGGCCGCCGATGAGATCGTGGCGGTTTCACCCTCCTATGCCCAGGAAATCCAGACCCCCGAATACGGCTACGGGCTTGAAACCTTCCTGCAAACGCGCCGCGCAACAGTAACCGGCATCGTCAACGGCATCGACTACACCCTCTGGGACCCTTTCACTGACAATGACCTCGAATCCAAATTTTCCGCCGACGATCTGACGGGCAGGGCTGCCAACAAAGCCGCAATCCAGGCCCAATTCGGGCTGAACCTATATCCGCAGGCCCCACTGCTCGCGATGGTGACTCGCATGGATTATCAAAAAGGCGTCGATATCGCCCTGGGAGCCTTGCGGCGCATCACCGACCTGCCCTGGACGGCCATCCTGCTCGGCACGGGCAACGCCGAACTCGAAGCCCAGGCGCGCGCACTCGAAGCCGACTTCCCGAACCGGATCGCCTCCGTCATCCGTTTCGACGCCAAACTTTCCCGCCGCATCTACGGTTCCGCCGATATGCTGCTGATGCCCTCGCGCTACGAACCCTGCGGCCTGGCCCAGATGATCGGCATGCGCTATGGCGCGATCCCAATTGCGCGCGCCACCGGCGGCCTGCGCGACACCATCGCCGATGGCCGGACCGGTTTCCTTTTTGCCGATTCTTCGCCAAATGTGATGGCCGCCACCCTGCGCCGCGCAATCGAAACCTACGGTCACGCGGCAAAATGGCAGACCATGCAGCAGACCGCCATGTTCGAAGATTTCTCCTGGGAAAAATCCGCGTTCCAATACGCCGATCTGTATCACCAACTCGTCAAATAGAGGCTTTTTTATGACTTTCACCCGCTCTTCAGGCATGCTGCTCCACCCCACCAGCTTCCCCGGCCCTTACGGCATCGGCGACCTGGGTCCCTTCGCCTATCGCTTTATCGATTACCTGGCCGAAACCGGCTCCAAACTCTGGCAGGTGCTGCCGCTTGGCCCCACCAGCTACGGCGATTCACCCTACCAGTGCTTTTCGGCCTTTGCCGGCAACCCCTACATGGTCAGCCCCGACTTCCTGATGCAGGAAGGCTTACTGACCATCGAAGACCTGGCCGATATGCCGCACTGGGAACCGAATCGGGTGGATTTTGGCCTGATCTACCAGTGGAAGCCCGGGCTGCTCGACAAAGCCTTTGCGCACTTCGAACAATCCGCATCGGATCAGCTTCGCAACGAGTGGGCTGAGTTCCGTCAAAGAAACGCTGCCTGGCTGGATGATTACGCCCTGTTCATGGCGCTCAAGGATACCAACGGCGGCGTGGCCTGGAACGAATGGCCCGCTCCGCAGCGTGACCGCGACCCGCAGACCTTGGCCGAAGCCCGCAGCCAGTTCGCGGACAATATCACCCGCCAGCAGTTCCGTCAGTTCCTGTTCTTCCGCCAGTGGAACGCCCTGCGCAAATACGCCAACGACAAGGGCATCCAGGTTATCGGCGACATCCCGATCTTCGTTGCGATGGACTCGTCCGATGCCTGGGCCAACCCCGGGTTGTTCTACCTCGACGAAGCCGGGAAACCGACCGTCGTGGCGGGCGTCCCGCCTGATTATTTCTCGCCGACCGGCCAGTTGTGGGGCAATCCGCTCTACCGCTGGGATGTTCACAAAGCCAGCGGCTATGCCTGGTGGATTGAACGCATCCGCGCCACCCTGACGACCGTCGACATCGTGCGCATCGACCATTTCCGCGGCTTTGCCGGCTACTGGGAAGTCGCGGGCGACGCCCCGACCGCCCAGACCGGACGCTGGGTTCCCGGCCCCGGCATAGACCTGTTCATCGCCATCCGTGATGCCCTGGGCGACCTGCCGATCATCGCCGAAGACCTGGGCGAGATCACCCCGGATGTGATCGAACTGCGCGACACACTTGGCCTGCCAGGCATGAAAATCTTGCAGTTCGGTTTTTCGGGACCGGACAACCCCTTCCTGCCGCATCATTACCCCGAAAACTGTGTCGTTTACACCGGCACGCACGACAACGACACCGCCCTGGGCTGGTATCGCACCTGCCCGTCCAATGAGCGCGATTTCTATCACCGCTACCTTGGTCGCGACAACGCCGATGTTCCCGGCGATATGATCCGCGCCATCTGGTCTTCGGTGGCGGTCTTTGCGATTGCTCCCTTGCAGGATTTCCTGGGCATGGGCACCGAGGGACGCATGAACTTCCCCGGCAAGGTCGGCGGCTACTGGGCCTGGCGCATGGACGAAAGCCACCTGAGCGACTGGCTCAAAGGTAGAATGAAGGAACTGAGCTGGATGTACGAGCGGTAGCAGGAAGATTGTATAATGGATGTAGAGGTGTCTCATGCAAACAATAGAATTTCGGGCAAAAATTAAAAATGGCGTCATCCAAATCCCTGCCCGCTTTATGGGCAAAGTGGCGGATGATGCACGGGTGATTCTTGTCCCCAAAGGCAAAAAAAACACACAGACCGATATGATTGAACAACTCATGTCCAATCCTTTGAAGGTCAAAGGATTCACGCCCCTTACGCGGGATGAAACCCATGCCAGAAAATGATACCTTCTTTATCGACAGCAATATCTGGCTTTACGCTTTTATTGAAGATGATACGGCAAAGAAAGAGATAGCTCAATCGCTTATTAAAAATTCCCAACCGGTCATTAGCGGACAGGTTATCAACGAAATTTGTGTCAACCTGATTAGGCAGGCAAAATTCCCGGAAGCGCAAATTAGCGAGTTGATTGAAACTTTTTACCAAAAATATGATGTTATCGAACTTCACAAAGATTTGCTCCTTGTTGCTTCGCAACTGCGCCAGGATTACAGATTTTCTTATTGGGACAGCCTGATTGTTGCCGCGGCACTTGCCAGTGGGGCAACAATGCTCTATTCGGAAGATATGCAACATGGATTACTCGTCCATGAGCAGTTGAAAATCACAAACCCTTTCAAGACCTGATTGCCTTGACAAACTTTCAACGCCCAAGCACGAAAGCCACCTGAGCGACTGGCTCAAGGGTAAATTGAAGGAACTGAACTGGTTGTATGAGCGGTAGAATCCCAAACTCCTCGTTTTATTAAAACGGGGAGTTTTGAAAAAACAAGGGTGATTGGCTATGCCATCGTTCCGTCCAGCTTATACCAATATGCGACATTTTTGG
The DNA here is from genome assembly GCA_022013685.1 of Anaerolineae bacterium. Lineage (GTDB taxonomy): Bacteria > Chloroflexota > Anaerolineae > Anaerolineales > Villigracilaceae > UBA8950. Next base: position 45,949 of record JAKLPV010000092.1, on the reverse strand, counting down.
CTTCAGGTATCTTTGGCTATCCTGATAGCATTGTTTGTTTACTGGTTTCGAAGTTACATTTCCCCCAATATCGGTTACGACCTACATCAACCAGTCTTCGCAATTGAGAATGCCGGACCTTGTATTAAACAAGGAAACGAAATGGTCAGGGTGGAGCATTTTGAGCCCGATCGTTTTCAGTATATTTGCGGCAATCTTATTACTGATACGGAACCTCTTCACTTAACTTTATTGGTTTATAAAAGTGAAAATATCACAGGTTGGGGAAGCGAATATGTGGTTGCAAGGCAGTTGTCGAATGGCCCGTTTGCAATTGATATTTATCCGTCACTTCCTGAGGGTGATTATCGGGCACAAATAACCTACGCCCGCGACTCGGCGGCTACGCTATGGTTTAGCGTAACGGGGAAGAAGTAACTTGTAACAAGTGGAATGGAAAGCCAGCTTCAGTGTTTCTCTCCCCCAAGTGGCGGAGAGAAACACTCCCCAATCGATGGATGCAGGTGAAAAGCATTTACTGTATGCTGAATTGAATCGCAAATTACCCATCCAAAAGGAGCGTGACATGAGCATATTTAGTGACATCTTTAACAAAATTGTCGGCAAGATCAAAGGTCTGGTTCCAGGCGCAAATACCATCTCTGATGTTAACCTGACCGTCGAACTTGACAAACTGGCAAAGGGCAAGGGTCTTGAGTGGAAAACCTCGGTGATTGACTTCTTAAAGCTGATCGGCGCAGACAGCAGCAGCGGAAACCGGGATGCGCTGGCAAAAGAGCTGGGTGTTGACGCCAGCCTGGAAAGTGGAAGCGCAGCGAAGAACGAGGCCCTGCGAAAAGCCCTTTTCAAGAAGATCGCCGAAAATGGCGGCAATATCCCCAAAACGCTGATAGATTGAAACCAAAGACATTTGCCACCTGAGCGACTGGCTCAAGGGCCGGATGAAAGAACTGAACTGGTTCACGAACGATAAACAACAAAATCCTCGCCATCATTGTGGCGGGGATTTTTATTTGAGCCAATTGGCATAATTCATTTGCGTTTTATAGCAAAATACATTAAATAAAACATGAACCACGAAACCGTTACGATCTGAACTTGAAGCACATATGGGGCATCAGGCAGGAACCTGGCAAAGAGATAAGGGGTAATAAGCGCTGTCAAAACAAAACGCACCCCCCTGGCCGGTATGCTGATGAGTAAAAAGATAAAAACAGTTGTGATCAAATGAGCGTAGCTGGCGTAAATCTTATAAGGAATGCCGAAAAGCGGGCCGAAAAATATGGCGGAAACCCCCGATCTCTGCAAACTGTCTCTAACCTTTTGTATATCTTTTGCTGGGATTGCGGGAATTCGGTGCAAGATACGAGTGACTTTTTCGATGTCGGCTTTTCCCCAATAAAACATAACTGCGCCGCCGGTCAAAGCGCCAGCCAAGGCATACAAAGAGGCGACCAGCCCAACATCACTGCCTTTTAAAGCAATGATGCTTAAAGCAACGTCGGGAACAATAAAGAACAATGTAGCTTCAGCGAAGCCCCAAAGAAAAGCTATTAAATTAGCAAGCATCGCGCCTCTATGGATATAGAATTCCAAAATAGCGAATCATATGAAAAAATAATGGCGTTGCAATAATCAAGCTGTCAATCCTGTCCAAAATTCCGCCGTGTCCGGGGATCAGTGTGCCCATATCTTTAATTCCCAGATCCCGTTTTATCAGGCTGATAGAGAGGTCGCCTAGCTGGCTGCCGATTCCAACGATCAGCCCGGTCAAAAAGAGTTGCAGTGGGCCAAATCCGGGGAGAGTGGAATGAAACAACCAGGGCAAACAAAGCGAAACAACCAGCGTCCCAACAGACCCTTCCACCGTTTTGTTGGGGCTAATGTTACTGCGTAATTTGTGCCGCCCAAACAGCTTACCAAAATTATATCCCGCTATATCTGCGATCTGCACCGCAAAGACAATGTAGAGGACATAATTAAGGAAATGCGGCGCATTTGCGAAGAAACTGAGATGACCAAGCATCCAGCCAAAGTAAAGGAAGCCCATCATGCCTAATGCCACAGCTTGTAATTGGCCTTCATAGCGATTCTGCAATATGGGCACAAGAAGAACAAACCCAATCACATACACTGGCAAAACTACGAACAGACCATACCAGCCAAAATATTTAGAGTCCGGGATCGGAATAATCGCCAGGATGGCAATGATGACAATGCCAATATAGACCACACGTATTATCCAGGGAGCTGCATTTAGTTTCGTGGCATGCGAAAACTCGCCAAAGCTAAATATGGAGACCGCAAGCACGCCAAGAATAAAAGCAATTCGTCCCAGGAATACAAAAAGCATAAAAACAGGGATCATCATTAGCCAGCCACGATAAATGTTCCACACAGAAGAGACATTTTTATGCAGGACTTTATCCAACAGGATTAAAATCAATCCAACAAGAACAAGCAGCGCGACGAGCAAGGTCAAATACACCAGGAAAACTTCAGGGATGATCATACGCCCATCTCCATTACGATCCGTTGCAAGCGCCGAACGATCGTGATAACACAACCCAAAATGATTACCCACAAGCCCCAGGTCAACAAAGATGGCAACTGCAATAGGGCAGGAGAAAACGCATTATAAAGACAGAGCGCCGCCAACAGAAACATGCGCTGTGACTTTGCCATCGGGCCGCCAAATAGTTGGGACACACCCATATGATTTCCCAATGCGCGAACATACGCAACAAACAATGCCAATATTGCAGCAAGATAGCCTAAATGCGGGGAACTCCCCGCGGCAAAGCCGGCGCAGGCAAATATGATTACATCTGATACGCGATCTGGAACCTCGTTGAAAAGTTCTCCATGCGCAGATGTTTTTCCCGTTTCCATGGCAACCATGCCGTCAAACATATTTGCCAACAAACGTAAAACGATCAAAACAGGCGCCAAAACCCACCAGATGGGGTGCGCAAAACTGCTTGATGTTGCCAGCAGACTCAAACCGGCTCCAGCGGCAAAAACCATGCTGGCAACAGAAATGGCATTGGGAGAGACTCCGCGCCGCGCCAGAAAAGCGGAAATTTGCCGGGCGTATTGGCTATTCCGGGCTGAAATTGGTCTTCTATCGGGTGTCTGATTTTTCATCGGTTGTCTCCGTGCTCCATTCAGTAATTTGTTCCTTTGCCCCGCTTGGGTGGGGATTTGCCTGCCAGGAGCAAGCTCACGGCGCAGCCGTCTGCGAGGGTTGCGCGTTTCGGCCTTTGCGTTTCAGAAAAAGCGCTGCCAGTATCCCGAAACATGCTCCAGCGAACAAACCGATCCCCGGATAGCAAACCTGTTCAGCCAAAGCCTTATAGGGATTTGAAAACAGCCGCCATTGCCAGGAAACGCATCATCGATTCCTTTCCCAGGCAAAGAGCACTGCAACGGTTGATATTTCAAATCGAAAATCTTTTGGCCAACACCAGGGATCGTTCCGGTCTGGATGTCACGGCATCGGATTTACCGTTGGGGTAACAGGCGCGGCGACAAAATCCCTTTCCCATGAGTTCTGGATATATACGAGGGTCTCGTCCATCGACAGGCCAACATAATTTTGCAGCGGCGTGCGCGCCAATTCCCGCTCGATATCTGCCCGCAATTCTTCACCGGCGGCAGCCCAAACCTTGTCAAAAAAGGACTGGAGTTCGTCCACCTGTTCCTGGGTTATGTGCGCCTGGCCGCCGCGCCCATCCAGTGTGGCTTCAATAAGTGGGACATAAAGATGCATCAACCTGTACATATCGTCCCGATAAGATGGATGCGCGCGCAGGATCTGGCCCAGTTCCTTGTAATGTTTCCAGTATAGATCGTTGTAGTACCGGCCATGGGGCGTGGGCAGCATGATCTCGACTTCAACACGGGCAAAAAGGGCGGCTGCGTCGGCAATATCCTGGATTGCATAGGCCGCATCGGGCCTGGCGGCGAAGAAGGAACCCAGGCCAGCGACAAGCGCAAACGCAAAAACAGCCATCCAGACCAAACAACCTTGCAGTCCTTTCTTTTTCATCACCAGATTCTCCTGACAAAAACGGTCCATAACGTGAAGACCTGACCAATCTAATCGCGAACGCTATCTGCCTTTTTTACCGAGAAGGGAGAATAGCCTGCTTGTCCATTTTCCCGGATTCTTGTCATCGACTTGTTTGATGCCCGCCGAATACAGAAAACCCTGGTCAAGTTGTTCGGCCATCTCTGGCAACAGGCGTGTGATGTTGGGGACGTAGGTATCGGGCCAATATGCTTGCAGCGACAGGCGGGCCATTTCGTTGATATGCAGGATATCGTTTTCATCAATCGCAAGCATGGCAACATCGCCTGAATGTTCGGTAACGGCGAAAAAATACAGATCGCCGTCCTCTTTTTTGGACTGGAAATATTCATCGATGTGTTCGGCCAACTCGTATTCGTACAGCGCTTCTGCAAACTCGCCGCCCTCAAGCAAGGCCCTGGCAAGTCTTTTTTGGATATTCTTTTTACTCATCGCGCAACAATCTCCTGGCAGGCATTACCCGCCTTCCGCAACCGACATACCCCTACAAATTACCTTCCAGCGCCTTCACGTAATTGTCTTCGACATCCCCGTTCCTGCTTTCATTAAGCAGGCAGCTTAACTCACCCAAATGATACAGGCTGTGCCGCATCAGGAAGAGAACGACTGCCAATTTTGTTTTTCCAGCCCAGGGGAAAGCTTCATTTGTGGACATATAGTCAAGTTCTTCCAGCCAGGTTTCTGTTTTTCTTGAGAACTCAGCGATGGCATGCAGGATGTCGTTTCGCGATGGAAGCTCGTCTTCTGTGGCTGTTTGGCCGTTCATTTCGAAAGATTTCCCCGATACGAATTTTATATCGGACAAATCCCCAAGGTAATATTTGGTCGACTTCAGGATGTGGAAAGACAGCCTGGCCGGGGTGGTGGCATCCCGCCCGGTGTGCAGCCAGGCTTGGTCATCAAAATCATTGACCAGCCGGGCAAAAACCCTCCAGGTGTGCGCATATTGGCTGATAAATTCGTTTTGCATCATGGCTTTCTTAAGACCAGACAGGTCTCAGCGTGATCCGCGCCGGCCACAAACCATGCGGAATGAAGCGCCTCGCGCCCGCCAGACCCGTGTGGAGACCTGTCCGGTCTAATCACGAACGCCCTTCCACGATCCTGATCTCTTCTTCCGTCAGCCCGTAGAGTTGGTAGACCAGCGCATCGATCGCCCGGTCGGTGGATTCGATCTGGCGCGCCAGGCGTTCTTTCTCTTGCGGCGTGTGGGCGCTGGCCTTGTGCAGGGCCAGCATTTGCTCGACCAGCGCGACCATGCGGTCGTGCTGCGCTTTTTCGGCGGGCTTGGTGAAGTCGATGGTGCGGATGGGAACTTTCTCCATATATTGATAGATTAATCGGTAACGATATTCGCCAGCCCTGATACCAAAAGGAATACTAATGTTGCTAATAGCAAACCAGAATAACTTACTATTCAAAATCCCCAACAAATAATGATCATTTAGCCCTAAACAATAGGCGGTATTTCCAATGTAAATTCCTGTTGTGTCAAGAAAAAAGCGTGGAAATTTTGCAATATCCGGGTAAATTATTTTGGGAGTATTCAACACTTCATAATAATCACATGAACGCAATTCCCACCAATAGTCGCCTTTATCTTGGCGCTTCTTAGCAGAATCAGAATATTGCTTAAGATGTTCTGCTATCGGAAAATATTCTTTAGAAAACCATTCCCAAGCATAGCTTTCAGAGATGTTCCTATTTGAAGATGCTTTTGCTAATTGGGATTTGGTCCATCCAGATGGTATGACAATTAAAAACCGTTTCTTGTCGGTAGTGTGATAACGCCTTATGTCTTGCCCGCCTAAAAACTGCTTAATTAATTCCTGACATCGTGGTAATTTTTGAATTATTTCTTGGTATTGCTGTAGGTTTATTTCAAATGCTTCGTTTAGCCCCGTTTTTATACCGTAATAAATATGACCTGAAGAATACTCGCCAAGTTTTGTGCCCACATGCAATATCTTTTGAAAAGCTGAATTTTTAGCTTGGCTTTCAAGTGACCAGCCGTCATCTCCTAACTGTTCGGAAGGAATATTATAACTATTAGACAACACAAAACTCTCTAAATTGGGGAAATTCAAATTAGGTACTTTACAGATTTCTACTTCAATAGAATGGGTAGCTTTTCTAACCAAGGGAATGCACACATAAGTATCTTTTGCATCTTCAAATATGGCCAATCCACCAAAATCTACAATTCGAACTATGGCGTTATCTCGTTTTATAAACTGCCGTAATGCTTTTCCGTATGTTGCTTTTATAAAACTACTTGAGACAATGATGCTATATAGCCCATTAGGACGCAATAGCTTTATGCCTTGTTCCATAAAGTAAATATATAGGTCTGCACTGCTTACATAGGAAGCGAAATGGGTTTGGAAATACTTTTTAAAATCGCTCAGCTCTTCTTGCCTGACATACGGCGGATTGCCAATCACGGCATCGAACCCGCCCTGGGCAAAGACCTGCGGAAACTCGCTTTTCCAGTCAAAGGGGTTGACGCGCTCCTGTTCGGCCCTGTCGGGGAACATCTGGCCCGCGAAGTAATCGTATCCGATCAGCGAATTGCCGCATTTGATGTTCTGGCCCAGGTCGGGCAGTACGCGCTCCATGCCCAGGCTCAACTGTCCGCTGGCGTTTTCGAGCACCTTGAGCAGCAGCGAGAGCTTGGTCACCTCGACCGCCTGGGCGTCGATATCGACGCCGTGAATGTTGTTGAGCAGGATTTGTTTCTTTGTGGCGGTTGTTAAGCGGTAACCATCGCCCACGCGCAGAATGACTTTATCCTTTGCGTGCTTCTCAGGCTCGTTGGCCGTGTACCAGTCCAGGTGCCAGTTGAGCAGGAAGTCATACGCGCCCAGCAGGAAAGTCCCCGAACCGCAGGCCGGGTCGACAATTTTGAGCTTGGCAGCTTCTTTGGGAGTCATTCCGGGTCTCGATACAGCCCCTGCGGGGCTTACTCGACCAGCGTCACCTTCCAGCAATTTGCCGACCGTATTTTTGACAATGTACTCGACGATATAGGTCGGCGTGTAATAGACCCCGCCCGCCTTGCGCACTTCCGGCTTTTCCTCCACCTTGGCCTGCCCGCCAACCGTCAGGCGGATGACTTTGCCCAAGAAGCGCTCATAGACCTGCCCTAAAATGTCGGACGGGATGTACAGGAAGGCATACGGGCTTTTGGGGTAATACAGGTTCGAGATGATGTCCTTCAGCACCTTGTCATCGATCGACAGGTTCAGCGTCAGGTCATCGGGGTGGCTCGGCTGTCCTTTTTCAGATTTAAAGTGGAACAACCCGGAATTATATTTTGTGTCCGCGCGCCGGAAGAGATCGCACAACCCGCCATAGACATCCGGCTTGTTGGTTACGTCGAGCAGTTGATTCTCCGGCTCGATGCCGCGCTCCTCGCAAATCCGCAGGAAGACAATCCGGTCGATGGTCATCTGCACCGCGTAGTTCAGTCCGGCAATATCGATGCCCCGGTTGCGCAGGGCGATGTTCTTCGCCAGCAAATCTCGCCAGCGCTCGATTTCCTCCAGAAAAGCGTCATCCACATCCGCCGTGCCTTTTTTGCCCTTGGCGCCCTCGGCGTATTTGGCAAACGAACCCCTGCGCACCGCTTCGGGCGAAAAAACTTCAACAATCTCGTCCCAGCGGGCCACATATTCTTTGTAGTGGATGAGCAGTATCCGCCCGACCGAGGCCTTGTCCTCGTAACTCGGTTTGGCGCGGCAGTCGTAGACCGCGAAATGCTCGAAATCGGTCAGGATGTTGATCGGCAGCTTCGCGCTCCAGCCATAGCGCCGCAACTGGAAAGCCGCCTCAGGGCTGCTGGGGATGTTTACCGACGGTTTTTTGGCTTCAACCAGGAAATCGAATTTTTCTCCCCCGGTGCGAAAAGCATAATCTGCCTTTTTGCCTTGCCCGGCCACTTCGACCGAAAACTCATGCACGACTTCTTTATGGGCTTCATCGTAACCTTTTTCGTTGGCCACGTCCCAGCCCAGGGCGCCGAAAAATTTATCCAGGAACTCGCGGCGCAGTTCGGTCTCGTTCTTGCTGGTTCGGTAGTCCGCCAAATTTTGTTCGAAGGTTTCGACAAGTTTTGCGACGATTTCTGGGGCGGTCGTGGTCATGGGCATTTTCCTGTTTTCAAGCGTGGCAGATGTAGGTTAAGTTTAGCATAATTTGCCCTGTCATTGCGAGAAGGCCGAAGGCCGACGAAGCAATCTCCAATAAATAGCGCCCCGCTCGAAAACAGGGCGCTATCAGAGTTTTTAGATCAGGTATGCCGCAACCATTCAGCCTATTCGAACCTGAAACGCCAAACCCCGACTCCAAAAAAGAGCGCTGCGAAACCGAGCAAAACGCCCGCTTCGGGCAGGACATCAACCAGCCCGCCGCCGCGCAAAACCAGGTCGAGCAGCCCCTGCATGGCCCAGGTCGTCGGCAAGATGTGCACGATCGTCCGCGCCGCTTCAGGGAACAGTTCCAGCGGATACCAGCAGCCGCCCAGCAAAGCCATGACCATACCAAACATGATGCTCAGGCCGTTGGCCTGGCCTTCACTTTTGATGAACGTCCCCATGGTAGTACCCAGCGCGGCCCCAGCCAGCGCTGACGTAACCAGGATCAGCGCCAGGGCGGCAGGGTCGCGCCCCCATTGCAGGCCCATCACCAAATTGCCGAAAATGACCAGCAGCAGCATTTGCAGGATGGCAAAAGCCACCTGGCCGGTAATGGTCCCCAGTAAAAAGGTTGCTTTGCGGGTCGGGGTGGTCAGCAGGCGGCGCAGCGTTCCCTGCTGGCGCTCGTAAGCAAACATGGCCGAAATGCCAAAGAGCGGGATGAAGACCCAGGTGATCAACTGCCCGGCAGAAGAGTTGGCGCGCGGGTCGTATTCCACGCTGTCGGGGGTGTTGCCTGTCGTGACGGTCACGCGCTCGGGGGTCTCGGCCTGCAACTGTTGAGCGGTTTCAAGCGACTGATCAAAATAAACCTGTTTTTCGGCTTGCGTTGCAAACGGCATCTGTTTTTCGCGCTCTCGGACGGCGTTATTGGCCGCGCCGACCGCGCTCGAAACGCTGCGGATGACGGTCAGGATGGCGCGTTCGGCCACCGTGGCGTTGATATTATTCGGCTGCTGGAGCAGCTCCACTTCGGCCGTCCCGGCTTGCAGGGCGTTTACATCCAAACCGGCAGGCAGGATGAACAGGGACGAGGCGCGCCGCTCGTCGAATTGATCTTGCCCTTCGGCGCGCGTCACCACTTCGGGGCGCACGGCGGTCGATTTTTCCAACCCGGCAACGATCTGCGCCGAAACGGAGGTCTGCGCCTCATCCACAACCAGCAGGCGGATGCGCGGGTCGCCTTCGCCGTCCGAGGTGCCGCCCGCCAGCAGGAAGGTGAACACAAGCGGCAGGATGATAAAAAACACCAACTCCCACGGGCTGATGAAACGGATGATGGCGTCTTTCCAGATGATTGCAAATATTTTTTTCATAAAAATCCCATTATTATGTCGTTGCGAGCGGCCGGTTTTGCCGCGAAGCAATCCCCTCAAGATTGAGTAATACCCGTTTAACGGGAGATTGCTTCGCAAGCCGGGTCTCGATACAGCCGCCAAAGAGCGGCGTCTTACTCGACCACCGGCTTGCTCGCAATGACACGCTATCGTTGCATCACATTCGTGCGGCGGAAAAGAAACGCCGAAACCACGAACAAGAGCGCGCCCATCACCAGCAGCGCGGTAATCGGCTCCGCCAATTGCGGCAGTCCGCCGCCAAGCGCCAGGGTGATGAAACCATCCATACCCCAGGCGTTGGGCGTAATCTTGCTAAACAGGCGCACAAAAGGCGGCAGCATATCCAGGCTGATGAAAGTGCCACCCAGGATACCGAAAATCAGCATGATCGCCGTGCCGAGCGTGCCAACCTGCCCTTGCGAGCGCCCGATGGCTGTCAGCAGCAGTCCCCAGCCGGTCGCGCCAAAAACAGCCGCCAAGATGAGAACAACCAGCCCGAGCGGGTCTCCCCATTTGACCCCGAAAAACAGCGTCGAAGCCAGGATGAGAATGCCCACCTGGGCCACACCGGTAAGGAAAATGCCGAAGACCTTGCCGCCCAAAATCTGGGTGGAAGTGGTCGGCGAGATCATCAGGCGCGGCAGCGTCCCCTGGGCGCGCTCGGCCAGAATCGAGCGTCCGCCATACGAGACCGTGTACATCAGGAACATCAGCGCCATACCGGGGGCCATGTAGGCCAGCGGGTCGAACACCACCGCATCTGCGCCCTGCTGCGCTTTTTTGAGCGCGATACCCGTCGTAGAAGCCAACTCTGCGCCGGTATCCGCGTTCTCGAACATGCTGCGCGCCAATTCTTCCACTTGGCCGGATGGCATGTTTTCGATGCCGGGGATGCCGAGCATGGCGGTCACACCCGTAATGCGGCCTTCCTCCACCCGGCTGAGAAACTCATCCACGATGGCCTTGATAACGCCTGCCGAGGTGGGGCTGCCGGGGTTGGCGTAAACTTCGATTTTTACCGGGTCGGGATTGTAATTCTCCGCATCGAGCATTTCCTGGGTCGGAATGATGCTCTCGGTGAACCCGGCCGGGATGATGACCGCCGCGGCAGCCTGGTCCTCGTCGATCAAACGGTAGGCCGCTGCGGGTGAGTCCGCCTCGGTCGGCGCAACCAGCGTGGACAAATCCTCGGATTCGAACGCCGCTACCAGCGCGTCACCCAGTTCGGCTTTATCCAGATTAACCAGCACGACTGGGATATCAGACAACCCGGAACTGCCACCGCTAAAACGGCCGGTCACAAAGCCGAGGCCGACAGTCAACAAGAAAGGCGCGAGCAGCATAAAGGTCAGCGCCGCCCGGTCACGGAACATGATTTTCAGGTCTTTGAGACCAATAAGGATGAGTTTGAGCATAAGTTTGGACTCCAAAATCTGGAGATTTTGGAAGCCGAAGCCAGGAGACTTCGGACTCCGTCAATCCCGCAGCGCCCGCCCGGTAAGATGCAGGAAGACCGCTTCAAGGTTCGGCTCGCGGATGTCGATGGAGCGAATTTTGATGCCGCGCTCGTTGGCCTTACCGACCACAGCCGCCAGCACATCTTCGGCGTCGGGGGTGATAACGCTGATCTCGTGGTCGCTGGCCTGGGCCTGGATAACGCCTTCCAGCCCGATCAGGGAGGCGGCCAGGGCTTCGGGGTCGTCGTTCTCGGCAATATGCAGGATGAGAGTCTCGGTCTGGCCGACCTGGCGGGTCAGTTCCTGCTGGCTGCCGATGGCGATCAGCTCGCCGTGGTCGATAATGCCAACCCGGTTCGAGAGTTCGGCGGCTTCTTCCATATAATGGGTCGTGTAAAGCACGGTCATGCCCAGCCGGTTAAGGTCTTTGACGGTGTCGAGGATGGCGCGCCGGCTTTGCGGGTCGATGCCGACCTTCGGCTCGTCCATGAAAAGCAAGCGCGGCTTGTGCAGCAGCCCGACCCCGATATTGACGCGCCGTTTCATCCCGCCGCTATAGGTGCGGACGCGGTCTTTGGCCTTCTCGACCAGCCCGATCTGTTCCAAAACTTCGTCGATACGGCCAGAAAGTTCTTTGCCACCCAGGCCGTACATCTGGCCCCAGAATTCCAGGTTTTCGCGGGCAGTCAGGTCTTCGTAAAGGGCCAGGTCTTGCGGCACCACACCGATGATCTGGCGCACGGCCATGGGGTCTTTTTTAACCGAGTGTCCACCAATCATTGCGTCACCGCCGGTCGGGTCATAGAGTGTCGAGAGCATCGAGATGGTGGTCGTCTTGCCCGCGCCGTTCGGCCCCAACAGGCTGAAGATTTCTCCCTGCTGAATTTCAAACGAAACGCCTTTAACGGCTGTAAAGTCGCCGTATTTTTTGACCAGGTTATGTACTTCGAGAATAGCTGGCATGGAGCCTCCTGTGGGCAGGGAAAGTGGTGGAAAGTATAGCGTAATCGGGGTGAAAAGGTTGCAAAGGCAGGCCTCAGCCCTGGCCCAGCAGGGCTGGCAGGTCAATGTGCGTGAAATCGGGAACAGCCTGCAAAACATGCGCTTGACCGGCAACTTCATGAGCCTCGATCGTTGTGCAGATCATGACGGCGTCCATGCCGGCGCGGCGGGCAGCTTCGATCCCGGTCAGGGCATCTTCAAAAACCAGGCACTGCGCGGGTTCAACGCCCAGGGTTTGGGCGGCTTTCAGGAAAATTTCGGGGTCGGGTTTGCCGTTCTGGATGTTATGAGCACCGATCACCGTCTCGAAATGGCGGCGCAGGTCGAGTTCATCCAGGATAAAAGAAATATTCTCGGGCGGGGCGGCTGAGGCGACCGCCATGGGGAGGCTCAGGCTGTGGGCCTGATCCAGCAAATGCAGCAGTCCGGGCAGCGGTTCACGGCAGTCGGCAAAACGCTCACGGTAAAGGGTTTCCTTGCGTTTTCCCCAGTAGGCCGTTTCAGAATCGCTGAGTTGGGCTCCAAGCATCAGGCGCAGGATTTCCGTGGTTTTCTTGCCGGTTGTGGCGCGGTTAAAGTCATCCTTGTCGATCTGGACGCCAGCCTCGGCGAGGGTATCCTGCCAGGCCTGGTTGTGAATGGGCATATTGTGGACGAGGGTGCCGTCCATGTCGAAAATCAGGGCGTTGTATTTCATGGGCTTATTGTAACTATTCAGCTGTATGTTTTGGCGTTATTTACCTATCAATTTGTCATTTCGAAGAAGCCGCGCAGCGGCGACTGAGAAATCTTGCACACATTGGGAAAGATTTCTCACCGCTACGCGGTTCGAAATGACAATATTCAGAGTGTTAACCCAAATTTCACAAAGAAGGCTCTTTAGGAGTTCCCGTGATAGGCCTCCGCATTTTTGGGTATGAGCGCGCACGCGCTCATACCCAAAAATGCGGCCTTCTTTACGCCAAATATCAGAAAGTCACAAAGAAAACAAAACAAGTGTTCTAAGTTTGTGATATAATTAACAAGCGTTTTTTGGAACGGAGGCTGATATGGAACCACCCATTGATTGGCTTTTGGCAGGTGAACCCTGGGTTGCCTACCGCACACGCCTCGATCTACTGGCTGAGACGGAACAATCCCCAGGCGTGCTGGCGGCCCGCGACAAAATGCTGGCCGACCCTAAATTGCAGCATGTGATTACAGAGCTGAACCAGTGGCCGTGGGCGGTCCTTTCCAGTCACAAAAGCGCCGGTCAAGCGCTCCACAAACTGACCTTCGTCGCCGACCTGGGGTTGACAGCAGACGATCCGGGGATTCAATCCGTAGTCGACAATATCATCGCCCAGCAGTCCGAAGAAGGGCCTTTCCAGGTGACGATCAACGTCCCAACCCATTTTGGCGGCAGCGGACAGGATACCTGGGGCTGGGCCTTGTGTGACTCGCCCCTACTGGTTTACGCGCTGACCAGATTCGGTTTGCGGGAAGATGCGCGGGTCGAGAAAGCGGCCGCGGCGCTGACCGGTCTCGTCCGCGAAAACGGCTGGCCATGCGCGGTCTCCAAAGAACTGGGGAAATTCCGCGGGCCGGGACGCAAGGGCAACCCCTGCCCGTACGCCAACCTGATCATGCTCAAACTGCTCGGGCAAATCCCGGCCGAGCGCGACGGCCCCGCCGCCCGGGCGGGAGCGGAAACCCTGCTGACTCTATGGGACAACAGCCAGGAGCAGCACCCCTATATTTTTTACATGGGCACCGATTTCCGCAAATTAAAAGTCCCGCTGGTCTGGTACGACTTGGTGCATGTGCTGGATGTCCTCAGCCAGTTCTCCTGGCTGAAGGGCGATCGGCGCCTGCGCGAAATGGCGGCAATTCTCAAATCCAAAGCGGACGACGAAGGTCGTTTCACGCCCGAATCGGTCTGGATGGCCTGGAAGGATTGGGAGTTCGGGCAAAAGAAAGTCCCCTCGCGCTGGCTGACCTTGCTGGCCTGGAGGATACTCCAGCGGGTTGATATTCTCTAAATTACGCCGGGTGACAATCACCCTTTACGCTCTGGAGGCAAGCATGTTCGAAATATCGGAATATACCGTTCTGGCAAGGCAGATTAACGCCACACTGACCGGCAAAACCATCCGCGCGGGAGAGTTGGGCAATTCACCCCATAAATTCGTCTGGTACAACCGCACCCACGAGGAATTTGCCGAGCTAACGCAAGGAAAAACGGTCGGCCTGGCGCGCGCCCAGGGACGCTGGCTGTCGATCCAGCTCGAGCCGGGTTATGTGCTCCTGTTTGGCGAGTGCGGCGGCAAGATTCTTTTCCACCCGGCGGGCAGCCCGCTGCCTGTTAAATATCACCTGCTGATCCACTTCGAGGACGGCTCGGCGCTCTCGGCCACCACCCAAATGTGGGGCGCGATGGAACTGTACGAGGCCGGGATGGAGCAGGAACGCCAGTACATCAAAGGGATGCTGCCCACACCCTTAGACCCGGCCTTCACTTTCGACTATTTCAACCACCTGATCGACGAACTGCTCCAGGGCCAAAAACGCAGCGCTAAAAGTCTGTTGACCCAGGAGCAAACCATTCCCGGCCTGGGAAATTCCAGCGCCCAGGACATTCTCTTCCGCGCCAGGATCGGGCCGCGCCGCGCCCTGGCAGAGTTCAGTCCCGGCCAGCGTCGCGACCTGTACAATGCGATTGTGGATGTGGTGGGAGAGATCATCGCGGGCGGCGGGCGCAACGATGAAAGCGACCTGTTCGGCCAGCCAGGCGGGTATGTCCGCAGCATGGACAGCGCCGCTGCCGGCAAACCCTGCCCGGAGTGCGGCGCAACCGTCCAAAAGATGCAGTACTTGGGTGGAGCCTGCTATTTCTGCCCCAACTGCCAGCAGTAAGCCCCGCACCAGGAGTTAAGTTGACAGGAGACGCCTTTGCGTATCTCCTGTTTTTATTTGGATAAATACGCCCTGAGCGGAGCGATAGCGCAGTCGAAGGGCATTTCGGTCAATGGGTGCTTCGACAGCAGCCTACAGCCTGCGCTCAGCGAGAAAACCTTGTTTTTATGTTGATTGAAACCCAAATCTGGGATATAGTGAGACGTTTTATTGGGGCCGGCGGGTGCCGGTCCATTTTGAGCGCGAACAGAAAAAACGGGGGAATCCCGTCTTTTTGGAGAAAGAATCATGGCCCTTGTCTTAAAGCACCCCCTCATTCAAACCCTGCGTGAGCTGAGAGGCAATCCGCGCGCCGCCGTTTGGACCGAGGTGATGTTTGGCATCCCCTACAACCTGTTCTCGCCTTTTTTCTCGGTCTACATGCTGGCCCTGGGTGTCACCGACCAGCAAATCGGAACGATCGCCAGCCTGGGGCTGGTGTTGCAGGTTTTCTCGGCCCTGCTGAGCGGCGCAATCGTCGACAAGTATGGCCGTCGACTGACCCTGTTCATCACCGATATGGTATGCTGGGCGATTCCCTGCCTGATCTGGGCGGTCGCCCAAGACTTGCGCTTTTTCATCGCCGCAGCAGTGATGAACAGTCTCTGGCGGATCTCGCACACCGCCTGGACCTGCCTGCTGGTCGAGGATGCCGAGGAGCGCCACCTGGTGCACATCTGGACCTGGATCATGATCTTCGCCGTCTGCTCGGCCTTTTTCGCCCCGCTGGGCGGCTGGTTCGTCGAGCGCTTCGGCCTGATCCCGGCCGTGCGCGGGATATTTGTCTTCGGCTTTCTGATGCTGGCCGCAAAATCCCTGGTTTTGTATCTCTATTCGCATGAGACCGCCCGCGGCAAGCAGCGCATGGAAGAGACCCGTCAGCACTCGATCCTCAGCCTGCTGGGCGAATATCGCAGCGTTTTCTTCCAGATCTGGCGCTCGCGGCCCCTGCTGGCGGCGCTCTCGCTGATGGTCATCACCAATATTTACGCCACGGTCAGCGGAAGTTTTTGGGGTGTCTTGTTCACCACCAAGCTGGGTTTTTCCAACTCGGAAATCTCAATCTATGTGGCCCTGCGCTCGATCATCATGACAATCTGTTTCTTTTTGCTCGGCCCGCGCCTGACCAATCCGCGCCGCTTCCGTCTGCCGCTTTGGGCTGGGTTCGGAGCCTTTTTCGTCAGCCAGGCCTTGCTGGTCGTCATGGCACCCCGCGCCATCCCGCTGCTGGTGGCCAGCGTCGTGCTTGAAGGAGTCGCCGCAGCCCTGGTCAGCCCGATGACCGAATCGATGCTGGCGTTATCGCTCGAATCGGCCGAGCGGGCGCGGGTCAGCGCAATGGTCTATGTTGCTTTGATTATCCTGATCTCGCCCTTTGGGTGGATTGCCGGTCAGCTTTCTGCCATCGACCGCAGTCTGCCGTTCGCGCTTAATATGGGCTTATTCGTGGTCGGGGCCGGGCTGGTCTGGCTGATTGGGCGCTCAAAACCTGCGCCAGATATTATCCCGACTGAGTAAACTCAACCCGAAAACGCGAGACCGTTGCTCCCGTCCAAAGTACCGGCAGGAACAGTTATAATTTGCACAAGGACAACCTTATGCAAAACAGTTTCATCACCAAAATCATCAATCCCACCGTGCGCCGCGCCGGAAAGTATCTGTTCTTCAAAGCCATCCTGATTTTTCTGACAATCCTGGCCGGCGTATTTTTTACTGTTGTCATCGCCAATCGCAGCGGACAGATGGAAATCAGCGTCAACAAACAGGTCGATCGTTACCTGCGTTCCAACGAATTTCGTTCATCGCTTGCCAACCTGTCCCCGGAAGAACGCGCAGAAAAAACCGACGCTGCCCGGCAGGAGCTGATCGAAGAAAGCGGACTCAACCTGCCCTTTTGGCCCCGTCACCTGCGCTGGTCATGGAATGCCCTGCGCTTCGATTGGGGCCGCCTGGTGCTTTCAGAAACCATGGTCATGCATGGACAGGCGCGCAACACCACCGAAGTGCGCGACATCATCATCAGCTACTTCCCCAATACCCTCTTGTTGGCCGCAGCGGCCAATTTTCTAGTATTTCTCTTTGGCATTCCGCTCTCGCTCTACCTGGCGCGCAATTACGGCGGCAAAACAGATCGTATCATCGCCATGCTTTCGCCGCTCTCGTCCATACCGAGTTGGGCCATCGGCGTAGTGCTGATCGCTATTTTTGCCGTCGAACTGGGCTGGCTGCCCACCGGCGGCATGTTTGACAAACTGCCGCCCGAAAATCAGTATGGTTATATCCTGATTGTCGCCCGACGCATGATTCTGCCGGTCAGCGCCATCTTCATCAGCCTGTTTTTTCAGCTCGTCGGCACCTGGCGCACTTTTTTCGTGCTTTACTCCCAGGAAGACTATGTCGACCTGGGCAAGGCTCAAGGCCTAAGCCACCGCAGACTCGAACAACTCTATATTCTCAAACCCGCCCTGCCCTACGTCATCACCAGTTTCACCATGACCCTGGTCGGCTTCTGGCAAATGACCATGGCGCTGGAAGTGATTTTCAAATGGCCCGGCATTGGCTGGTTATATGTCGAGCGCGCCCTGCCCAACTTCTGGGGCGAAAGTATGTACCCCGGCGAGATCCTGCTGGCCATCGGCGTGGTGGTCATGTTTGCCTACCTGCTCGGCGGGGTCGTCTTTTTACTCGACGTTGTCTATGTGTTGGTCGACCCGCGCGTGCATCTCGAAACAGAACAGATCAGTGATTTGCGCCGCCGGCGCCGGGCTGGATGGTGGAAATTCTGGCTGCGCCCGCCAGCCAGCCCTCACATGGTTGCGTCTCACCCTGCGCCTGCTCCCGCCATACACGTTCCCGCCATGCTGGAAGGGCTGCGCGCCAGGATGCGCAACGCCTCGCTGTCTGCACGCCGGGCATTAACGGAGATTCGCCGCTACCCCTCGGCCATGGTCGGCTTTTTCTTGCTCTGTTTGCTGGTTGCCGGGTCGCTCTACGCGATCATCGGCTTTCCGTATGCAACCATCGGACGCGAATGGCGCAGCGGCACACTCACCGGCAGGCCCGAAGTGCCGCAACTCGCCCAACCCTCCTGGGTCAACTGGCTGCGTGAAGACAAATATCTCTCGACCCTCAAACTCAATGACCCTATACAAAAAGAATCCCGTCAGGTTTCTGAAAACATGGACGAAGTCAGCCTGACCTTTACTTTCGATTTCAACTACGCAGATTTCCCCTCCGAAATTTACCTTTACCTGCTGCCAGAATACACCGAAAAACAACCCTATCTCTCACTGCTTTGGACAACTCCCGACGGGCGCAGCATTACCCTGAAAGGCGTCAACCTGGCGTCAAAAAATGTGCGCTATAACTTCCTGGATGGCATCCCTGCCCGGCGATTGATCGGGCAAAACCCTGATTGGAAAACCTGGTTCAATTTTGGCAATGTACTGCCAACGCCGCTGCACTACACCCTGTTCGCCGCGCCGGACGGTCAGACTGCCACGGTCCAAAAAGGGACATACACCCTGCAACTCGATGCGCTCTTTTTCAACGAGCCTGCCCCTGACCTGAATGCCGAGCTTGTCATGCTCGGGCAAGTCTACGGCGCAGCGGGCAGCGACTATTTTCGCCGCGACCTGCTCGTGCCGCTCCTGTGGGGCATGCCCTTCGCGCTGGCCTTCGGTTTGTTTGGCGCGACCGTCACCACCCTGCTCTCGATGTTCCTGGCGGCGGCCAGCGCCTGGTACGGCGGCTGGGTCGATAGCCTGCTCCAGCGCCTGACCGAAGCCAACATGGTCCTGCCCGTGCTGGCCATTGGCGTGCTGGCCTACTCGCTCTTTGGTTTGAACATCTGGGTGGTGCTGGCGATCATTATTGCCCTGAATATTTTTGGCAGCCCAAGCAAAACTTTCCGTTCGGCCTTTTTACAGGTCAAACAGGCTCCTTACATTGAAGCCGCCCGCGCCTACGGGGCCAGCAACCGCCGGATCATTCTTGATTACATGATTCCGCGCATCATTCCGGTCATCGTGCCGCAGCTCATCACCCTTATCCCAACCTTCGTCTTCCTCGAAGCCACACTGGGCATTTTCAACATCAAATCCGATTATCCCACCTGGGGCACGATCATCTATCAAGGCCTGACGCGCGGTGCGCTCTACGGGCCGAAATTTTGGGTGCTGCAACCGATTGCCCTGCTGTTAATGACCAGCCTGGCCTTCGCCCTGCTCGGCTCGGCGTTGGAAAGGATTCTGAATCCGCGACTGCAGGATTGATTTGCTTTAAAACTGTGTGTCATGGAATCGAACTGAACCGGCCAAGGCCGAGGAGAGAGCCGCAATGTACATTCGCAATATTTTCCGTTTTTTGGTTTTTAGCACCCTGCTTGCCGCCAGCGCCTGTAACCTGCCCCAGTCCCAAACAGAGCAGACATCCGCCGGGCCGGACGAGACCAGCATCGCCGCCACCGTCGCCGCACAGGTAACCCAGGCCCTGCTCAAGACCGCCACACCCAGCCCAAGCGCCACTCCGCAGCCACCCACCGCGACGGCCACCACCAGCCCAACCGTTACCCCGACCTATTCGCCGCCATTGCTAAGAATCAACGAGAATACCAACTGCCGCAGCGGGCCAGGCGAGGCTTACAACGTGCTGGTGGTGCTCAAATCCGGCCAAAGCGTGGATATTGTCGGGCGCGGGCCGCAGGGCTACTGGGTGGTCAAAATGCCAGGGAAAAACGATACCTGCTGGGCCTGGGGAGAATTCGCCACCGCCAGCGGCAGCACCCAAGCCCTGGCCGAAGTGACTCCGCCGCCGACTGCCACCGCCGCACCACCCACAGCCCCGCGCGGACTGACGTACGACTTCGTCTGCTCCTTTACAGATGTGACCGTCAACCTGGGCTGGACAGATGTTGCCACCGACGAAAACGGCTACCGCCTCCTGCGCAACGGCGGCACGCTGGTCGAACTGCCTGCCAACAGCACCGCTTACACTGATGTAACAGCGGCCTCCTCGGGCAGCAGCTTCACCTACAGCGTCGAAGCCTTCAACAGCGCCGGGAAATCGTCTGCGATCAGTATTTCGTTTACTTGCCCATAAAGCATTCATCCATCACCGCCCCCAGCGCGGCTGCCAATCGGGGTCGGGATCATCGGTCAACTGGCGCACATCCAGGCCGTTGGGACGCATAATATAAATTTCGGCGTTGCCCGTGCGCTGCGAGTTGAACACGATCCACTCACCGTCCGGCGAAAAGGCCGGCGCGGCATTGTTGCCGCCGCTGGTCAATTGCAAAAATTCCCCCGTTGGTATCTCATAGCGGATAATTTCATTGTTCCCCGGCGACCCGGCAAAAAAGATCAAAAAACGCCCATCCGGTGACCAATCGACGCTGCCGCCCGCCCCCACCAGGCGGCCATTCGTCACCGTCGAAACCTGGCCGCTGGCCAGTTCCAAAATATAAACATCATACATCCCTGGCGTTTCAGGCTGCGACATCACAAATGCAATGCTGTCCCCATTCGGCGACCAGGCCGGACTGGCAATATTGCCCGCGCCATCGTACAACAGACGCGCATTTTCCCCCTCGCGCGTCATCAGCCACAAATTGAATGGCTGACCCTCGACACTGCTCGTGAACGCAATCAGGCTGCCATCCGCCGAAAAAGCCGATGATGAAATCTCACCCATATCCTCGGTCAGACTGGTCAGAATGCTGCTTTGCAAATTCAGCAGATACAGATTGAAGACCCCGCCGCGGTTGGACGAAAACAAAACCGTGCCGCCATCCGGCGAGAAAATCGGGTAGTAGTCGTGGGCGCGTTCGGCGGTCAGCAGCGAAATATCACTGCCCCGCGGTGAAACCATGCACAAATGATTGATCTCGCGCCGGGTGCAGGTGAAAACGATCCGCCCGCCCAGGCT
Source organism: Anaerolineae bacterium (assembly GCA_022013685.1). GTDB lineage: Bacteria > Chloroflexota > Anaerolineae > Anaerolineales > Villigracilaceae > UBA8950. Next base: position 25,005 of record JAKLPV010000092.1, on the reverse strand, counting down.
GTCAATGATCGGGGCTGTCAGCGAAGGCTGCGGGGTAAACTCCACGGGCGCGGCAATCGGCTGGGAAATTGGGGATGTGTTCGCAGTTGGAGCCGCTTCCACGAACGGGACATTTTCCGGCGCCGGGAACAGCCACCAGGCGGATGCGAGCAACCCGATAACGGCGGCCAGCCCGAGCAGCCGCGTCCACGCTGCGGGTTTGCCCCGCTCGCGCGCCGGGGCAGGCCTGACCGTTACCGGTCGCGGGGAGGCCGCCGGGGGCAGGAAATGCCACTCGCGAAGGAGTGTGGCTGCGGCTGAGTCCGCTCCAGAAAGATGCCCGGGCAAAGACTCGGCCTCGACGCGGCAGGCCAGGCACAGGGTCAGGAAAAACTCCGTCGCGCTCTCAAAATGACTTTCAGGCGAGGGCCTGAGCGCGCGCGGCAAAATGCGCGCGGCAAATTCGGGCAATTGGTCTTCGTCGACGAGACCGCAAAACAGTTCAGCCAGCGCGCGGATGTCGTCCTGCGGCGATTGCAGCGGACTGGCCTCGAACAGGCCGCCCAGGAACAGGCGTCCTTCGCGGTCGAGGCTGACATTTTCGCGGCGCGGCGGGTGCGACCAGCCGGCCTTATGCAAAGCTGCAACCTGCGCCGAGAGCATTTTTAGCGCGGAAAACCCGTCAGCCAGGGAAAGGGTTCCGTTTAAGTGGCTCAGGCGCGGGCCTTCGACGTGCCCCTCGGCCAGGAAAGCGTCTGCCCCCACCTCGAACAGCCCATAAAAAGGCAAAAGCCCGGCCTGGATGTATTTACCCAGGCGTTGGGCTTTTTCTTCGAGCGCGCGGCGGGTCTCATCCTCAGGCGGGGCAGACAGGTGCTGCAAGGTGACAGGTTTGTTCTGAATCAGATCCCAGGCGCGATACGCATCGTTAATGCCGGGCAACTGCTCCCCCACCCGAAAGCGATTTAGCAGGTACTGTCCAGACCAGTCGCTCATTTACTCATTCACAACTGTAGCGGCCCACAATGCGCAGAATATCGAAGCCTTCGGCAAAAGGCAGTTCGGCCAGGGTTCCGTGCCGGATCATGGTTGCGCGCAGCAAATCTCGCTGGAAGTAGTATTTATCAGCATAGGTTTCATACTGCGCCAGGGCTTCGAGCTTGGCATTCACATCCTCTTCGCTGACTTCGACCAGGAAATGCGGGAAGAAATTGTAGCTGGAGCGCACCACATCGAAACCCAGCACAGTGATCCCGCGAAACGCGCGCAGGGACTCTTCGGTCATGGTGTTGTGATCCTGGTGAATATCCTGCTTCGAGTGGACGAAGACGATATCCGGTTGAAATTCCTTGCGCAGTTTCAGAAAGTATTCGAGAATATCCTGGCGCGAATCGTGGAACAGGCGCGTGCTGAAATCGCGCAAAACGACGCTTTCGCGCGGCACGCCCAGCACGCCCATGCTGTTGTAGTGTTCATCGACCACGTTTTTGAGCAGGGGGTTTTTCTGGTTGTCCGAGAGCGTTACACACAACATCTGGCTTTTATCGCCAACGTTGTGGATCAATGCACCGCAGCCCAGTTCAATATCATCCGGGTGTGCGCCGAGGAAGAGCAGTCGTTTGCCGTAAAAGATCATATTGTTTCTCTTGCAGAAATTATGAGTAATTGCCTGTAAATGTCCTTCGACCCTTCGACGGGCTCAGGACGCCGCTTCGCTTTTTTACATAAAAGCATCAAGTCCTGAGCGGAGGGCAGCGCGCCCTGAGTTTATCGAAGGGTTGCGCCGTCCGTAGTCGAAGGGCGCTCCGCTCAGAATATATATAAATTTACTACTTGGTCGCCAGAATACCGCCGATGACTTTGGTCATGACCAGTTTGCCATCGCGCTCGAACCAGTTGGTCGCCACTTGCTCGATTTTGCCGATCAGAGCTTCGTACTCATCCTTGCCGTTGAACAGGCTCGTCCACAATTTGCGGTCTTCGCTCAGTGAAGCGCGGACATAATCAATAAACGGGGCAACTTCGGGGAAGGTCAGCGGATTTTCGAAGGTCAGCAGTTCGGTTTTGGCGAAAATGCCCTCGATGGTCTGGAAAATCTCTCCCTTGAAGCGGCTCGACCCCGGCATGGGCGGAATCGGCTGGTTGGTGGCCTCGGTGATGATGTCGTAAAACATTTTCTTGTTTTCGGGCAGCGGGCCGGTGACGAACAAACGTCCGCCGGGCTTGATAACGCGGTGCGCTTCGCTAAAAGTGAATTTCAGGTCGGCGGCGTAGTAAATCGCAAACGCGCTCGAAAGGAAATCGAAGCGGTTGTCTTCGAAGGCAAAGGGCTTGTTGAAATCAAGAAACTGGAATTCGACGTTCCTGTCGCCGCGTTCGGCCTGTTTGGCGCGCGCCTTGCCAAGCAACTCTTCCGAAAAATCGCCGCCGGTGATCTGCGCCTGGCCTTTGGTGGCATCGCTATATAAGAAACACTGCTTGCCCGCGCCGCAGCCGACATCCAAAATCTGCTGACCGGGCTGGGGATTAAGCACCTCGATATTCCAGGCATCAATGTTGCGCGCCCCATATTTTTCGTGAATATCGATGCGTACCAACAAGTCTTTTGCGGTTTCCTGGTAGTTAATTTCCATTGAAAAAGTCTCCTGATTATCGTTGTCAACATCCTGGACGGAATTGCGCGGTTCGGTGCGGCGCAGTCAAAGGACTGTTATCTTAGAAAATGCCCTTCGACTACGCTGGGAACGCTCCGCTCAGGGCACAGAACAAGAAAATTATACCAGAATCAAATCAAAATTCAATCGCTGAATTTTGAAAATGTGCTAAACTTGGTCATCATCAACCAGGAAAATGGAAAGACAAAATGGCATCCAAATCCACCATTCAGGCCGTCAAAGGCACCCGTGAGTTTTACCCCGAAGAAATGGCGCTGCGCAACTATCTATACGAAAAGGCTGGGGCCGCCGCCAAAGCTTTCGGCTATCAGGAATGGGACGCGCCCTTCCTCGAAACCATCGACCTGTACGCCGCCAAATCAGGTGAAGAACTGGTCAAAGAACAGGCCTTCGTTTTCAACGACCGCAGCGGCGACCCGGTCACCCTGCGCCCCGAGTTGACCCCCAGCCTGGCGCGCATGATCGCCGCCCGCCAGGGTCAGCTTGCCTTCCCGCTACGCTGGTGGTCGTTTGGCCCATTCTGGCGCTATGAACGTCCACAAAAAGGCCGCAGCCGCGAGTTTTTCCAGTGGAATATCGACCTGCTGGGTGTCAGCTCCCCCGAAGCGGATGCGGAGTTGATCGCGATTGCCGCCACTTTTATCAAATCAGTCGGGCTGACCCCGGAAATGGCAACCATTTTCGTCAACAATCGCAGGCTGATGGATGCGCAGTTCGATGCCCTGGGAATTACTCCCGAAAACCGTCTGGCTGTTTCAGGGATGGTCGACCGCCGCCCGAAAATGTCTCCCGATGCCTGGGATACCTACACGCTCGAAAACGGCCTGACTCAGCCCCAGCTCGATGCTCTAAAAAAAGTCCTCGGTAATTACGATCTTTGGCAGGAAAACGATGAACTGGTGCGCCTGTTCACAACCCTCGAAGCGCTCGGCGTCAAGGAATATGTCAAATTTGACCCGAACATCATGCGCGGCCTGCTCTACTACACCGGTACCGTCTTCGAGGCCTTTGATCTTTCGGGCAGCGTGCGCCGCGCCATTTTGGGCGGAGGTCGTTACGACAACCTGCTGGCCGATGTGGGTGGAGATCCGCTCTCAGGCGTGGGCTTCGCCATGGGCGATGTCGTCATAGGCATCATCCTACAGGAAAAAGGCCTGCTCCCGGCTTTCGTTCCCTCCCCCGCGCCAGTGCTGGTAACGGTCTTCGATGAAAACCTGTGGATGAACTCCTTCTCCCTGGCAAATGAGTTGCGCGCTGCCGGGCTGAAGGTTTTATCGTACCCTGAACCAGCCAAATTGCCCAAGCAGTTCAAGTTTGCCGATCGCATGGGCATCCGCGTAGTGACCGTGATCGGCCCCGATGAAGCCGCCAGCGGCCAGGTCACGGTCAAAAACCTGGCTAGCGGCACGCAGGAAACGGTGGAACGCACACAGGTGGCAAAAACAATTGCAAAAATCCTTGAAAGCGCAGCTTAGCAGTGATATAATCGGCGGGCTTACAAAAAGCAAGTTGCCCTATGGCGGGTGTAGCTCAATGGCAGAGCGCTACACTGTGGATGTAGTTGTTGTGGGTTCGAGCCCCATCACCCGCCCCTAAAGACCTCCTCCACGCAGGAGGTCTTTTCAATTGAAAACCTGCACATCTCTCACCAGAAAGCTTTGCCCCATTGAGGAGCAATAAGATGACTGATCGCATTTACGTTACCGGACACATCAACCCGGATACTGATTCCATTGCTGCTGCAATGACCTACGCCTGGCTGTTGCGCCAGCGCGACGGACTGGACACACTCGCCTCACGCGCCGGGCCAATCAACCAGCAAACCGCCTGGGTCTTAAAACGCCTTGAACTTGATCCTCCGATCCTGCTAACCGACGCATCCCCACGCTTCGAGCTGGTTACACGACAACTGGACACCATCCACCCGGACAGCCCGTTAGGCGAAGCCTGGTCGCTTTCATCCCGCACTGGTGGGATTGCGCCTGTCGTCGGAGAAGATGGTATCCCGGTCGGCATGATCGATGGCTTCAGCCTTTTCAGTTTCTTCCAACAGGTCATCGGCCCACGCCTCGACATGAGCGACCAGCGTATCGCAGACATCATGTCCACCCCGTGCCGGGATGTGGCAGATACGACTGTGCCATGCTTTCCATCCAATGGCCACATCCGCGATGCGCTCAACCGCATTCTGCGCGAGGAACACAACGATTTTTTTGTGGTGGATGAAGGCGGTCATTATCTCGGTGTCTGTCACCAACGCGGCGTACTCAATCCGCCACGCCTGAAAATTGTGCTGGTCGATCACAACGAACCACGTCAGGCCATCGCCTCGCTTGATGAAGCAGAGCTGCTCGAAATCCTCGATCACCACCGCCTCGGCAATCCGCATACTCATCGGCCAATCCGCTTTACCGTGGATATTGTCGGCTCAACCAGCACCCTAGTCGCCGAGCTGACCTCCAAAGCGGGACTTTCGATGCCTCCGGCGCTGGCGGGTATGGCCCTGGCCGGGATGATGGCGGATACCTTGGTGCTTACCTCGCCGACCACAACCGAACGCGACAAACAAGCTGCCGAAAAACTGGCGCGCTGGGCGTTCGTTGGCAATGGCCCCCTGAAAGGTGAAAGCATCCGCTCTTTTGGGGAACAAGTTGTTTCTGCCGGAGCCGGGCTGGCAAACCGCACACCACAGGAAATTGTCAGCACAGATATCAAGCCTTACGATGCCGGCGGATACAAATTCGCAGTTGCCCAGGCCGAAGTCACCGACTTACTGCAAATCAGCGAACACCTGGAAGGCCTGCGTCAGGCCGTTGATGAATTGCACGACAAACGCGGGCTCGACTTCGCCATGCTGCTCATCACCGATGTAGTACGCGGCTCCAGCCGCCTGATCGTTTCAAGCGAACATCCGCCCCTGCTGCTTGAATTGCCTTACCCGCCCCTGCCGGATGGCACGCGCGACGCGCCGGGCGTGGTCTCGCGCAAGAAACAACTCCTGCCGGTTGTTTTGGGGCTGCTGGAAAACTAAATTCTGCAACTCCTTGACAATGCTCCCACTTCAATTTTCGCGTAAGATTGAAGTGGGAGCATTTTTTTATAATGAATGATAACAACCAATACCCCGAAGAACGCCGCCTGGCAAGTGTCTTGTTTGCGGATGTGCAGGGATTCACATCTCTGGCAGAACAACTGGACTTTGAAACAGTCAGCGACTTGATCAAGGGGATTTGGAACCGGCTCGATAAAGTCATCGAATCCCACGGTGGTTACATCGACAAACACCTGGGAGACGGTATCATGGCAGTTTGGGGAGCACCCTTTGCCAGCGATAATGACGCCGAACAAAGCATCGCTGCCGGACTGGAACTGGTTCAGTCGCTCGACGACTTCTGCCTGACCAGCAGCATCCCCGGCGCGGAAAACCTAAAATTAAGGGTGGGCATCAACAGCGGGGCAGTTTTTGCCGGGTATATTGGCTCACGCAACGAATACACCGTCCTGGGAGATATCGTCAATGTGGCGGCGCGGCTGGAACAGGTCGCCGAAGCGGGGACTGTTGTCATCGGTGAGAATACGTTCCGTATGGTGAGATCCAGTTTTCGGGTGAAACGACTCGAACCCATCCTGGTCAAGGGAAAAGCCGAAATGGTCCAAGCGTATACCATCGAAAGTTATCTGAACGCCACGGGCCGTCCTCGTTACCAAAGCGCAGACAGCCTGGTGACCAACATGGTGGCGCGCGATGCCGAAATCAAAAAGCTCGAAAACCTGTTCGAGCATACCGGCGCATCGAAACATCCGCAAATGGCGCTGATCTTTGGCGAGGTTGGCATCGGGAAATCGCGCCTGATGCTGGAGTTCAGCAACCGGCTTCAAGAAAAGGCCGGGAATGTGCATATTTTCTCGACCCGCGCCCTGGCGCAAACATCGCGCATTCCATACTACCTTTGGCGAGTCATGCTGAGAAATCACTTTGGGATGCGCGACGATGACAAGCCCGAGGATGCCTCAGCAAAATGGAACGCGGGATTGAGCAACCTATGGGAAAATGCATCCGAAAACGTTCAAACAGAAGCCACCCTGGTGCTGGGTGAAATTATAGGGATTTCATCCAATGCCAGTAAACCCTCGAGCGAAAAACAGCACCGCATCTTTTTTCTGGTAACGGACATGCTAAATCGCATAAGCCAGAAAAATCCATTGGTGCTTTTTGTGGATGACCTACAATGGGCCGACCGTGAAAGCCTGCAATTGCTTTCATTTTTACTGAGTCTGGATGAGCCAAAAATGCCGTTTATGGTGGTCGGGGCCGCGCGGCCGGAATTCTTAAAGGCCCAACCACAGTGGCATAACATGGCACGGGCCATCCAGCTTGAACCAATCACCTTCAACGCCGAGCTGGTTGCATTGGCCTACCCGGACCTGCAAGGGCTGCCAGACGAGGCACTCGGAACGATTGCCGCAAAAGCTGAAGGCAATCCTTATTTTATGGAGGAGATCGTCAAAAGCCTGGTTAAATCTGGCACTTTGAACAAAGCGGCATCTGCCAGGGATATCCAGAACGAACTCCTGGCGAAAATTCCCGAATCACTCAGCGCCACACTGCAAGCCCGGCTGGACAACCTGTCCCGGGAAGCGCGCGCTGTCGCTCTGATGGCTTCGGTAGTAGGGCGGGTTTTCTGGGTCGGCAGCATCATCGCCCAGACCAAATCTGGGGCGCTGCCGGGCAGTCTGCCAATGAACAATGCCCCAGACGCAGTCATCGAGCGCTTTATTCAGGATGGCCTGCGTCAACTGGTGCGGGCGGAACTGGCTTTCCCGCGCAAAAATTCGCAATTTTCTGAAGAGCAGGAATATATTTTCAAGAATGCTTTCCTGCGCGATGTAGCCTACAGCCTGATCCCAAATCGCAGCCGGGCACAATTACATCAGATCGTCGCCGCCTGGCTCGAAAAACACAGCGATCAGGCCTTCAAAGGTATGGCGCAAGAACACATAAGAAGCGCCGAGCGCTCAAAAAAACTCTCAACAGGCAACCTGCCGCCTTTGCAGGTAGGAGAAGCAGGCAACCCCAAAGCTGTTTCAAAATAGCGGATATAGTATGCCCGTGGCCACAAATACGCAGCATGATATTGCGCGTTCGCACTCTTATAAAAAGCGCAACTTACGGCCGGGACGGGTATAATTATCCGCATGAAACATAACCCATATGCACTGATTGCCGAACTCATCGAACGCGGGGAATCGGCAGCGCTCTGTACCATTGTCGATGCCAAAGGCTCAACCCCGCGCCGGGCCGGGAGCAAGATGCTGGTCTTTGAAAATGGGGATTTCACCGGCACAGTCGGCGGCGGAGAACTCGAGCACCGCGTCTTGGACGATGCCATGATCGCGATGGCCGAAGGCAAACCATCCCTGCTCAAATACAGCATGACCGATCCGGCGCGCGGCGACCCTGGCGTATGCGGCGGACAATTGGAGGTCTACGTGGAACCGATCCTGCCACCCGCGAAAATTGTCGTCATTGGCGGCGGACATGTCGGCAAGGCTGTCGCTCATCTGGCAAAATGGCTGGGTTACCATGTGGCGGTCAGCGACGACCGGACCGAATTCTGCACACCCGAAATGAACCCGGATGCCGATGAGTTCATCCCGGTCGCGATGGAAGATCTGCCAAAGCACCTGAAGCTAAACCGCCAAACCTACCTGATCCTGACCACACGCGGCTCGCTGGTCGATGTGGCAGGCATGCCCCCCTTACTGGAGAGCAAGGCCGCCTATATCGGCGTAATCGGCTCGAAGCGGCGCTGGGCTGCCACCGTCAAGGGGCTGAAAGAAAAAGGCATCAGCGACGAACAAATCGCCCGCATCCACTCGCCGATGGGATTGGAACTGAACGCCGAGACCCCGGAAGAGATCGCCGTTAGCATCATGGCTGAGATCATCATGCTCAGCAGCGGCGGCGACGGCAAATCGATGTCGAAATAATGGCCATCATCCCACCCGCTCAACGCATGTTCCACGGCGAGATCAGCGCCGCGGCGCTGGCCGACCAACTGGCAGCGCGGTTTAATGACCGCCAACGGCGGGTCAGCGTTTCGCAGGCCGGGGTTTCGTCACTGGTGCAGATCGGCAGCAAGCACGGGACGCCGGTCACCGTTCACATAACAGATACCAGCGGCGGGGTGCTCGTCACGATGAGCCGTGACCGCAATTGGCTCGATAAAGCCGGAGATGCAAGCGAACTCATCGAGCGGGCCGCGTCCAATCCGCTTTCGCTTTTGGCAATGGTTCCCGATGTGCTCGGCGAACTCAACCAGGAAAACGTTGCCCCGCAGATCTGGGACGCGATCAACGATCTGTGCGCCCTGACCCGCGCCCTGGCCGGGGAACGGGATGCGCCGCAGAACCCGAAAGTCTGCGAATACTGTGAGACAGCCAACGACCCGCAGTTTGAGTCCTGCGTGATGTGCGGGGCGGCGCTTCCGAGCAATCTGCCGCGCAAATGTCCGAAATGCGGACGCGGCCACACCTCCGATGCGTTGTTTTGTCAGGCCTGCGGCACACGCCTGGTGGATGGTTGAAACATTTTTGATAAATTGACGTATATAATGCTTGAAACATCATCTTGGATGGACTACAATTAACCTATTGATGCCCTGAACTTAATAAGGAGAGAAGCATGGCTCGTATCTTTGACGTTATCGAATATCGCAACGAAATGGTGGATGAAATCGTTCACCGCTTTCCGGATGACACCAGCATTGGCGATTACCGCATCGGTTCCCAGTTGATCGTCCGCGATGGACAGGCTGCGGTCTTCTTCCGCAACGGCCAGGCGCTGGATGTCTTCGGCCCCGGTATGCACACCCTGGTGACCGCCAACGTCCCCAAACTGATCGATTTCATCGGGAAAGCCTTCAACGATCGAACCCCCTTCCCCGCGGAAGTGTATTTCGTCTCGCTGAAAGAATTTGCCAACAAGAAATGGGGCACGCCCCAGCCGATCATCGTCCGCAACCCGGGCATGGGACTTGGCGTAGCGCTGCTGCAAGGCTTCGGGACCTATTCCTTCCAGGTCAATGACCCGCAACTATTTGTGACCAACATTGTCGGCAAGCAGGCCATCTTCCGCACCAGTGAAATTGAAGAGCGCATGCGCACCATGCTGCTTTCCAAATTCCAGGACTTATTGGGCGAAACCGGCGCGAAGAAAAGCGTTCCCGAACTGATCGGCCTGACCGAAGAACTCGGCGCCGGTGTGCGCGCCAAGGCCCAGGACGACTTCACAGCCCTTGGCCTGACGCTAAAAACCTTCTACATCGGCAACCTGAAACCGTCCGAAAAATCGGCCCAGGAGCTGCGCGATATGGGCATGCTCGACATGGCCACCTACACCCAACTGCAAGCAGCAGACGCAATGCGCGACGCCGCTAACAACCAGAGCGGCGGCGCAGGTCTGACCGCCGGGATTGGCGCCGGGATGGGTATCGGCAACATCATGGGCCAGGCCCTGCAAGGCGGCTACCAACAGCCTACCCAGCAGCAATCCGCCCAGCAATCGACAGCCAGCGGAGCCGCGGCTGGCGGTGCAATGTCCGATGTAATGACGCCCTCCGAAGCGGCCGCCGTTCTGCGTGTCTCTGAAGAAGATGTGATCGCGGCCATCCAGGCAGGTGACCTGAAGGCCAAGAAACTCGGCAGCGCTTATCGCATCAGCAAGGGCTCGCTTGAAGAATTCCTAAAGGGTTAAATAATTAATGATAAAACTCCCCGTCATTTTGAATAACGGGGAGTTTTTTGTGCAGAAAATTTTCAATAAACAACCAAGCAAAACACCGCCTAAAACACAGACGGTGTTTTGCTTTTATAAACGCTATTTCATTAGCGAACTTTGAACATCTGGGTCAGTTTCATGGCCAGGTTCAGGTCGCCGGTCAACTTAAGCTTGCCTTCCATGAAGGCCTTCATCCCATCCAGTTCGCCGGTGAAAATCCTGACATAATCGCCGGAATCAGCGGTCAAGGTCATTTTTGGGGTGGCGTGAACGCCTTTTTGAACATCAACCTTGCCATCTTTGATGTCAGCATACCAATCCCCGGCTTCCTCTCCGGTAAATTTGAACTGGATGACAGCATTCAGACCGGGGGCCTTTTCCGGCAGGAAGGCACCGGGCATTTTGGACATCAGGGTTTCGATTGTTAAAGCCATTTGTTAGTCTCCTTGTTATTGGTTGGTCGATACTAAATATTCGGTATTCGATACTCGGCACTCGATACTCGAAAGTCGAATTTCGAATATCTAATCTCGTCACTGTAGATTTTCAAAAATGGATGCAGCGCCCATGCCGCCGCCGATGCACATGGTCACCATGCCATAGCGGGATTTTCTGCGGGCCATTTCATAGATCAACTGCGTGGTAAGTTTACCACCGGTACAGCCGAGCGGATGCCCAAGCGCAATCGCCCCGCCGTTCGGGTTGATTTTGCTCTCGTCCAGCCCCAACTCGCGGATGACAGCCAGACTCTGGGCGGCAAAAGCCTCGTTCAACTCAAACAGGTCAATATCTTCCTGTTTCAAGCCCGCCAGTTTAAGCGCTTTCGGGATGGCCGCAATCGGGCCGATGCCCATCAAATCAGCCGGGACGCCGCCGGTGGCGAATGCCACAAAACGGGCCAGCGGCTTCAATCCCAGCGCGGACGCCTTTTCTGCGGACATGATCATCACCGCCGCCGCCCCGTCCGAAGTCTGGGATGAGTTGCCAGCCGTAACCGAGCCGCCTTCCTTGAAGGCTGGCCGCAGTTTGGCAAGCGCTTCGAGGGTCGTATCGGCGCGTGGGCCTTCATCGCGGCTGACGGTGAATTTCTTCGTTACCGGCGCACCATCCACCACTTCGACGGTTTCAACCTCAATCGGCACAATCTCCGGGTCGAAGACTCCGCCCGTCACCGCCGCAACCGCTTTCTGGTGCGAGCGCAGGGCAAAAGCGTCCTGATCTGCGCGTGAAATGCCGTATTTGTCAGCTACATTCTCAGCGGTCAGGCCCATATTGGTATAGGCGGTCGGGTCTTCCGCCGCAAAATAGGCATTCGGCGCAAATTTATTACCGGTCATCGGCACCATCGACATCGACTCAGCCCCGCCAGCGATGGCAACTTCCATCTGGCCGGTCATAATCGCATACGCGGCATGGGCAATCGACTGCACCCCGGAGGAGCAATAGCGGTTGATGGTCTCACCGCTGACAGTGTGTGGCAGCCCGGCCCGCAAAGCGACGGTGCGCGCCATGTTCAGCCCCTGCTCACCTTCGGGGAAGGCGCAGCCGAGAATGACATCTTCCACTTCGGCCGGGTCGAGGCCCGGCGTGCGGCGCAGCAACTCCCGCACCACCTCGGCGGCCATTTCATCGGGCCGAACCGTCGCCAGCCCGCCACGCTTCGATTTTCCCACAGCCGTTCGCGCGGCTGAAACAATTACAGCATCTTTTAGATTCATAAATTCTCCTTCTTTTTGGACACGGAGAGGACGGATTTTACGGAGCAATCTTATTTTTGCACCCAGGAACGGGAGCCTTTGAGCTCGTTGTCATAAACTTTGCGACGAAATTCAGCGGTTTGACCAAAATTCAGGAGCAGGCCAACTTCGTAATCGGTCGCTTTCAAATAGTTCAAAAGTTGAGCAGCGTGGTCTTCGTTGAGTTTACTTACAGCCTTTAATTCGACCACAACAACATCATTGACAAGCGCATCCGCGATATATTCGCCAACCACCTTGCCATGAAAATAGACATGGATTGGCATTTGCTGCTGAATCTTCAGACCGCGCTCCTGCATCAAAATCGCCAGGCTGTTCTCATAGACTTTTTCAGAAAAACCATAGCCCAATTCCGTGTGCAAGTCGAAAAACGCGCGCAAGATTTTCTCGGTAACCTCGGCATGTTTTCCTTCAAACTTTGCCTGTTGCGTTGGCCTTTTCACATTCATAAAAAAATCTCCGCGCAACTCCGTAAACTCCGCGTCCAAAAGCTTTTAATTCCTCAACGGTTTGCCCGTCTGCAACAGATTCCACATGCGCGCCTGGGTCTTTTCGTTGCCACACAGGCTCAGGAAAGCTTCACGCTCCAGGTCAAGAATATATTGCTCGCTGACCCAGGCCGGCTTGCTCAGTTCGCCGCCGGTCATAACATACGCCAGCTTGCCAGCGATGACCTTCTCATACTCAGTGATGTATTTCCCTTCAGCCATCATATGGATTCCAACTCTTAGCGCAGCCAGGGCATCGCGGCCCGCCGCATAAATCTGCTCCGGCGCGGGCGGACGGTAGTTACTGGCAGCCAGGTGCAGCACTTCGCGCTTGGCTTCGGTCAGCAGATGGTCGCGGTTCAGGATGATTCGGTCGGAAGCGGTCAGGAATCCGGCCTGGCGGGCCTCCTCGGCGCTGGTCGCCACCTTGGCCAGCCCAATCTGCTCAAAAACGCGCTGGAGATAAGGGAAGGCGTCCGCGTTCTGGGTGCGCATCGGCGGGTTGACCACGCGCCGCAGCATTTCCTTCGTCCCGGCCCCCGCCGGGATGACGCCCGCGCCCAACTCCACCAGCCCAATATACAACTCGCCCGCCGCAACCACCCGCGAACCGTGCATGGTCACTTCCGCGCCGCCGCCCAGGGCCAGCCCGGCCGGGGCAACCACCACCGGCTTGGGGAAGTAACGCATGCGCATGTTCAGGTTTTGCAGTTTGCGAATGGCCCCATCGAGCACATCCCACATGCCCTGCTGGGCGGCCACAACCACCATGAACAGGTTCGCGCCCGCGCTAAAATTGTCGGCTTCCGAGCCAATCACCAGCCCATCGAACTCGGTTTCGGCCTTCTCGAGCGCCAGCGAGGTAATCTCAAAAATATCGTCGTCGAGCGCGTTCATTTTGGTGTGGAACTCGACCAGCCCGACGCCATCGCCGATGTCATAGAGCGTCGCGCCGGCATTCTCGGCCACCTTTTTCGAGCCGGAAATCGTCACAAACCCGGCCGGACGCGTCAGCGGCACATATTTCTTCTGCGCCACATCATACACGCCGACTTTGATTTTGCCTTCATACAGGTAAAAAGTGGACGTTCCACCGGCGAGCATATGGGATACCCATTCCGGGGCCGGGAACCCGGCTTCAGCCATTCGCTGCGCGGATCGTTCCACCCCGAGCCTGTCCCAGGTTTCGAAAGGCCCGGCCTCGTGCCCAAACCCCCAGCGGACGGCATCATCAATCGGCTTGGGCGTGTCGGCCACTTCGGGGATGATCGCTGCCGCGTACTGGAATCCCTGCCAGGTGAGGGCTTGCACCAGTTTGGCGGCTTTGTCGTCGGCTTCAAGGAGAACTGTCAGCCGCTCGGCCAGGTCTTCGGTATCTTTGGCCTGTTTAACGGAATCAAACCTGGGTTTGGTCGGCGCTTCATGCTCCAGCGTGGACAGGTTCAGGGACCAGAATTCCTTCTTGCCGCCCTCCCCCCTCACTTCCTTGTAAAATCCGACCTTGCTTTTGTTGCCCAGCCAGCCGCGCTCCAGCAGTGATTTAATCAGTGCGTTGGGTTTTTCGGCCTGCAAGTAGGGCTGGGCGTAGCTGTCGTGCGGGATGGCCGGGGCCAGGTTGCGCCCAACATGGTCCCAAACGTCGATGCCAACCAGGTCGATCAGGCGGAAGGTGGCAGTGCGCGGACGCCCCATCAGCGGGCCAGTGAGGGCGTCGACTTCATCGACGCTGTAGCCGTTGTTGATGATGAAATCGAGCGCAAAAGCGCCAGTGCCAAACGCGACCCGGTTACCAATGAAATTGGGCGTGTCTTTGCACAGCACAATGCCTTTGCCCAGGCGGTATTCGCCAAAATGGCTGATGAACGTGACAACATCCGGCATGGTGTCGGCGGTCGGGATGACTTCGAGCAGTTTCAGGTAGCGCGGCGGATTGAAAAAGTGCATGCCGAGGAAGTGCTGCCTGAAATCGTCGCTGCGTCCGGCGGCAATATCCTTGAGCGGAATGCCGGAGGTGTTCGAGGCAATGATACTGCCCGGCTTGCGGGCCACGTCGATGCGCTCCATCAGCGACTGCTTGATTTTGAGATTCTCGACGATGACCTCCAACACCAAATCGGCCCCGCTGACGGCGGCCTCGAAATCATCTTCCAGATTGCCAGTTTTGACGAGAGCATGCCCCTCAGACGAGAAAAAAGCCGCCGGTTTGGCCTTTTTGGCGTTCTCAAGCCCGGTGTTGACGATTTTATTGCGCTCTTCGTGGGGCAAGTTGGCAACTTGCCCTACCGGCACGATATCCAACAACGTCACCGCCAGCCCGGCATTGGCAAAATGCGCCGCAATCGCCGCGCCCATGGTGCCGGAACCGATGACGACGGCGTGATTGATTTTATATTTGTTCATAAGTTCTCCAGTCGATATTCGATAATTCGATAATTCGATATTCGTTATTCGACAATTCGGCCAGCCAAACATCGAGCAGCGAATATCCAGTATCGAGTATCGAACAACGATTTACCGAAGTTCCGCACCCGAATACCCCAAAATCTGCCGCGCCACGACCAGCCGGTTAATCTGCCCGGTGCCTTCGTAGATGTCGGTGATTTTAGCATCGCGGAACCATTTTTCGAGCAGGTATTCGCGGCTGTAGCCGAGCGGCCCCATAATCTCGACCGCTTTCTGGGTAATTTTGGTGACGATATCGCCAGCCTTGACCTTACTCATCGACGACTCAAGCGCGTTTGATTTCTGGTTGTCCGCCATCCAGACCGCTTTCAGCACCATCAGCCAGGTGCTCTTGAGCATGATTTCCATGTCGACGATGTCGCGCTCGATGGCAGTCAGTTTTTGCCTCGGCAGCCCATAGCGGATGGTCACGCCCTGTTCCTCAAGCATTTTCTTGACTTCCTCCAGCGCTGCGCGCGCCACGCCGACGCCGGTCGCCGCCACCAGTGGACGGGTCGCGTCGAAGGTCGCCATCGCGCCCTTGAAGCCGGTCGTGGTCTTTTCAACGGTCGGCGACCCAAGCAGGGCATCGAACGGCACCCGCGCATCCTGCAAGACAATTGAAGCCGTATCGCTGACGCGGATGCCCATCTTGTGCTCCAGCTTGGTCACTTTCACGCCCGGCGTCCCCGCCTCGACGACGAAAGCGCGCATCCCGGCCCGGCCAGCCGTCGGGTCGATGGTTGCCCAAACGACGATAAAGCCTTTGCCAAACTGCTCATCCGGCACAAACGACTTGTGCCCGGCGGTAACGAAAATCTTCTCGCCGTTCAGCACCCACTCGTTGGTTTTCTCGTCCAAAATAGCGGTCGCGCGAATGGCAGATGTATCCGACCCGGCTTGCGGCTCGGTCATGCACATCGCGGCAAAAGTCGGCTTCTCATCAGCAAAACGCGCCAGGAATTTGGCTTTCTGCTCGGGTGTGCCCGCCGCCTGGACCGCCGCCGCGCCCAATCCGCCGCCGGGGGTGATCAGGTACATGCCCACATCACCCCACGAGAGCATTTCGAGCATCGAAGCAAGCGATTGGTATCCAATGGGCGGATGCTTGGGCTTGTTCGGGTCTTCTTCTTTCTTTTTTTCCTGCGGCGCCAGCGACCCGGCTCCGGTTGAGCGCATGGCGGTGTGCATAAATTCAATATAGCCATACGGAATCGCGTGCTCGTTCTCGTCCATTTCGCGCGAAACTGGGCGCATCATGTTATCGGCTACCGTTTGCAGCATGTAGCGCATGTTATTAATCGGTTTTGGGGATTCAAATTCGATAGTCATAAGAAAATCCTTTCGGGGTACCGCAATTCGATAATTCGATATTCGATAATTCGAGCATCGAAGAGCGAATGCCGAGTATCGAATATCCAGTATCGAATATCGCTCTACACAATCGCCAATCCGGTAAACGTCGCAAACCCGCGCCCGTTGCGCATCCACATCTCCACCGGATACTCGCGGATGTAGCCATGGCCACCCAAAATCTGCACAGCACGGTCGGTGACCATCATGACCATGTCCGCAGCGCCAGTCGCGGCCAGGTAAGCCTGGGTGAAAGCCTCGTCCTTGCCAGCGTCGAGCATCCAGGCCGCCTCCCAGTTCAGCAGGCGAATGGCTTCAATCTCGGTCGCCATTTCGGCCAGCATGAAGGCAATCGCCTGCTTTTGGGCAATTTTCACGCCAAATGCCTGGCGCTCCCTGGCATAATCGCGAGCATATTCAAAGGCAGCATTGGCAACGCCAACGGCTATTGACGCATTGGCTACGCGCATAGCCGCCAAAACTGGGGCAAAATCGCCTTCCAGGATATGAGATTTGGGGATTTTTACGTTCTCGAGCGTGACCCGATAAAGCGGCAGGGCGTTTAAGCTCATGAATTTTTCCGGTTCGGAAACACTCACCCCGTCACTTGCTCCCGGAACGATGAAGCCTTTGGTGGCCCCTTCGAGATTGGCATACACCACCAGCGCCTCGGCTCCGGCGGCGAATGGAACCATCGTCTTGACGCCGTTCAGTACAAAATCATCCCTTTCAAGCGTAGCAGTCGTCTTGAGTTCGTTGGGGTCAAAATCAAAGGATGGCTCGATAAGTGCGCCGGTAAACTTCGGCCAATCGCCCTCGATGACCGGCGGAATCCACTCCTGCTTCTGCTCCTCGCTGCCCGCCAACAAAATCGGCATGGCAAACAGGCCGGGGGTCATGACCGCCAGGGTTCCAGCCAGGTCACCCCAGGCCATTTCTTCCGCGGCCAGCACGCCCGTGACTGCCGAGCGTTCGCCAAATCCGCCATACGCTTCGGGGACGGAAGCCTGCAAGACACCCAGTTCCCAGCCTTTGTTGACCAGTTTCTTGGGCAGGCTCTGGCTTTCTTCGGCCTCGCGCCCGGCCGGGCGCAGATCGCCTTTGGCATAGCGGGCAACAGCATCAATCAACATTTGCTGTTCTTCGTTGGGTTCAAAAGAATACATTGTTCCTCCTTACAGGTTTTAAGGTTGAAGGTTGAAGATCGATATTCGATATTCGATACTCGAAAGTCGAATATCGACTTATCGACTTATCGAATATCGCCCTTCCGAATTCCCTTCAAGAACATCTCTGAAAAATGATCGGCGATCTGCTCCGGGGAGAGCGCACCATCCAAACGGTACCAGGTGATCGTCCAGTTGAGCACACCCAACAGGCCGCGGACCGTCATCGGAACGTCGGGGCAGTCAAAAATCCCGGTCTCGTTCCCTCCGCGAATCAAATCGCGCCACATCTCCTCGAAATGATCTCGAATGGGGATATGGCGCGCGTGCAGTTCGTCATTCAACGAGCGGTGCTCCATCAGCAGGACGGCGGTCACATCCAGATTGTCGGTCATGACCTGAAGATAGGAACGCATCGCCAGGCGCAGCTTCTCGTCCGCAGGGACATCCCGAGCCATGACGGCATCCATGCCCTCCGTCAGCATCACCAGCGCCCGGTTGAGCAGTTCGAGCAGGATCTCTTGCTTGCTCGAAACGTGATGGTACAGACTGGCCTTTTGCAAGTTGACGGCTTCGGCAATATCAGACATGGATGCGCCATGAAACCCCTTCTGGCGAAATACCTGCGCTGCGGCTACTAGAATATCATCACGTGTCATACATTCTCCCTACCGACCGTTCGGTAGGGGTATAATAATCGAAGTAGGGATAAGTGTCAAGAATTCTTTAACAAAATTGGCCCCGATAGTACTCATGTCCTTTAATCATTTGTTAAGATTGGGGTATAATGCTTTAACATTGGCAGGCGGCAGAGAATAACAGCCGTCTCTTCTCATATAATGGGGACATTTCGTCTGCCAGGATTAAACTTTACTGGGTGTTTATGATGAATAATGCAACAATATTATTAATTGAGGGTAAAAAGGCAGAACAACCCGTCTTTGCAGCCGAACTGCAAAAAAAAGGTTTTTCTGTTTTTGTCGTTTCCAACGGCAGTCAAGCGTTAAGCCGCCTGGAAGAAGTTGCGCCCGATTTAATGGTTATCAACGCAGCTTCACTGGGTTCGAGCGGGGTGCGGATCGTTCAATCCCTACGCGAAAAGCAGGATGAACGCCTGCCGATCATCCTGCTGGTGGATGCCAGCCGCCCGGTCGACAAATCTACCGCCGATGTTGTGCTGGTTTTGCCTTTTACCGTTCAGAAATTGGTCAACCGCCTGAAACCTTACATGCCCGGCGATGGCGCAAACATCATCCATGCCGGACCGCTGCGCCTCGACCTGGAACATCGCCGCGTGCGCTGCCTGGGCAAGAATATCCGTCTGACACCGCGCCTGTCACTGTTGCTGCAACTGTTGATTGAACATCGCGGCGAGGTTGTCGAACGTGAAGCGCTCTTCAAGCGCGTCTGGGATACCGATTACACCGGCGATACGCGCACGCTGGATGTACATGTCTCCTGGCTGAGAAAAGCGATCGAACTCGACTCCAATCACCCCAAATTCCTGCACACGGTTCGGGGGGTCGGCTATCGGTTGGATGTTTAATTTAGCAATTATGTGATCTTGGGATTTTGAAAAATTACGGGATGGCGTACCGCCATCCCGTAATTTTTATTCCAGAACGATTTGTGACTGCTGCCCTTCAGCAGTTACAACACGGATGCAGACCCTTCCAACCCTGGGGGGCAACGGCAAGGAACGGAGCAGGTCGCCACTTCGCAATGGCAGTGGAGCCTGCGCAAAACTCTTAAAAGTAAGGCCATCCCAGTGCGGATCCAGTTCCCAGTAAGCTGGAGCGTTCTCAGAACAAAGCGTAACTTGTCGGTCCACGCGTTGAAAATTAAAAGGGGAGGTATCGCCAACAGGCTGCTCTTTATCAGCC
Organism: Anaerolineae bacterium; assembly: GCA_022013685.1. GTDB lineage: Bacteria > Chloroflexota > Anaerolineae > Anaerolineales > Villigracilaceae > UBA8950. Next base: position 5,482 of record JAKLPV010000092.1, on the reverse strand, counting down.
CAGAGCGCGAAGGGTTGCGCCTGCTGCCTGACCAATCTCGTTTTCGCCGTGTGGATGGCACGAAAGGTGGCATCGCAGGCCAGGAAGCGCCGTCCATGCCTGGCGGCAACCAACGGCGTGGTGCCGGAACCACAGAAAAAATCCGCCACCAGATCGCCAGGATTGGAGGATGCCAGAACGATGCGCGTCAACAGGGCTTCGGGCTTTTGGGTCGGGTAACCGGTGCGCTCATTATGCAGGCGCGCAACGACCGGGAAATACCACCAATCTTCGGGCACTTTTCCGCGCTCCAGGTCGGGGACTTTGCCAAAACCCGCTTTCAGGGATGATGCAAAAGTCTTGACAGTGGTCTGGTCATAAGGCACGCGCACCGCATCGGCATTGAAGGTGTAGGCATCGCTTTTGGTGTAAGACAAAATCGTGTCGTGCTTGCGGTTGAAAGCGGAACGAATGGGGGACGGGCCATGATAAGTCCAGACGATTTCGTTCAGCAGACGCTCGGGGCCGAAAATTTCGTCCAGCAAAAGGCGGGCATAGGCGCTGGCGTGCCAGTCGAGGTGCAAGTACAGAGTCCCCCGCGGAGATAGCAGGCGGTGCATCAATTCCAGGCGGTCATATAGAAACTGAATGTATTCGTCAAGATTGTTCCATGAATCGCCGTAACTTTCAGCCAGCTGCCACTCAGCGGGTTTGCGCGAATCTTCGCCGCGACCAATCCGGGCCGTGAATTTGCGATTGGTAAAAAAGGGCGGGTCGACATAGATTAAATCAATTTTGCCCTCGTACTCATCCAACAAGGAAGACATGAGGACAAAATTATCGCCAAGATAGAGCCGGTTCGACGGACTTTCTACCAGATCGCCTGCCTCCTGTGGGTAGCCAAGACCACCCGGATGTATGACCGAGTCTAGAGTCAGCCGAGCAGGCTGCGGGTCGCGGCGCTGTTTCCCGTTCCAGTGCAGAGAAGGCATGGATTAGTTCTTGATCACAATCGGCGTGCCATAGCCTTTTTTGTCGAGCGTGCCAGGGTTGATTTCGTCAGCCCCGGCGCTGGGCAGGCACCAGCGGAAAAACCACTTGGCTTCGTGGTTGCGCATATTGATACAGCCGCTGCTCATCGGCACACCGTAGTTGTCGTGCCAGTAGGTGCCGTGAAAGGCGTGCCCCTGGGGGGTGAAGAAAACTGTCCAGGGGACGCCGGCAAGCTCATAAGCTTCGATGTCAGCGGCCAGGTTGCCGTCACCCATGTGTTTGGATGGCATTTTTACGCTAACATTGAATTTGCCCGCCGGGGTGCGGGTCGGGATTCCGTTGGCCGGGATGGTGCTATCGAGCCGCCCGGAGGCAATATTGGTCTGGAAAACAGACTGGTCGTACTCATAGCAGGTCATCAACTGGGTGCCAAGATTTACTTCGACGCGCTTCTCTTCCCAGGGCACTTCGGGCGAGAGCGGAGCGATCTCTTCGTCAGGGATTAAACGCATGTGGCTGGTCGGGACGTTGTAGGTGATGTCGAGCAACTCGTCCATCAAGATATACCAGGGCAGGCCATCAGGGCCTGGCTCGACGCCGACCACCCAATGGACGGTGCCGTAATACAGACGATAGAGCGGCTCCCAGCCTGCCTTGCGAACCAGCATGGCCTGGGTAAAGGGAACAGTCACTTCTGCCAATTGACCATTTTCACGGATCGAAAGGACCGGGGCGTTGTAGCGGACTTCAACCTTGGGCATGCGCGCGCGGTGGACAAATCCGCCCCAAACGCGATACCAGACCGGATTGTAGCCAGGAAAACCCGAGTTAACTTCTTCATAAACCGGTAAGATCTGGTCACGGTAGACCTGGCGCACAATACGGCTCTCATCGTTGGGCATGCTGTGGACGCTGATGGCAGTCGAAGCCACGCGCACCAGCAGGCTGTCTTCAAATTCAGTCACCGGCGGCAGGTAAGGCGAAAAAGCCAGCCCGCCCAAGGCTGCGCCGGTTAGTTTGAAAAAATCACGACGTGAAAGTTTTGCATTCATGAGAGTATTTTACCTGAAAAAAAGACCCTGAAGGCCAAAACGCCTTCAGGGTTATATGTGTCCGCTATTTTATTGTTTAAGCTGCTTCGGCAAGCGGAAGCATATCTTTAAGCAAAATTTCGATCGCCATCGTGTGGCCACAGCGCTCGTGGGTCAGGAAGAACTCACAATCACATTGAAATTTACCATTTTGAAAAGCTACATGATGGTCGTTGTTGTCGCCCCGGAAGGTTACTTCAAATTTGTCGAAACGGAATCTCTTGCGGTCTTCCGCGTAACGCTTGGCTTTCTCGATCTTTCCGATCAGTCCGTAGTCCATGTTTCATCTCCTTTTGGGTTAGGAATGAAAAAGGCACGCAGACAGGCGCGTGCCTTTTATAGTTTTTTTCCTGAATATGTCCAAAACACTCGCATAGATGGGTAACCTCTGTGCTTCAGAGTATAAGATGGTTTGGGGCGAAAGTCAACCGGTTTTTGAGATCGTATGACAATCGTAGGATAAATGACAGGTAATTGTAATGTCGCCCAGGCTTGCACAGGTGACAGAGCGGGGATCTCGATTGCGCCTGAGCAATTTGCTGTATATAATGCCCGTGGTCATAATATTGCGCGTTCATGCTCTGGTAAAAGCGCAATTTGTGACCGGGACGGGTATAATCAAAAATGCTGGAAACAACTTATGAGCGGGGAAATTTCATCGGGCAGGATTTCCTTTTCAATACAGGAGTCTGTTTATGACAACAATTTCAGCCAACGCAACAACATTCAACACATTGAATCTCTATCCCAACATAGAAACGGCAGGAATTGTCGTCAGCGGGGTCAACCTGCCCGGCGGCGCACAAATGAGCTATCGCTGCGGCGCGGAAGGTCCCTGGCTACCCGGCCATCCGTTGATGCGCATCAACGACGGTCGATTGGTTGGCAGCCTGTTCGGGCTTTCCCCGTCGACAGATTACGAAATAAAGGTGACCAGCGGCGTTAATGAGATCAGCGGCGCGACCAGAACCCAGCCCGAGGAATTGGTATTCGCTCCCCTGGCAACACTGCACGTCAACAGCAATGCCCCCGTGGGCGGGAATGGCTCTGAATCCGCACCCTTTCGCACCATCCAGGAAGGGATCAACAAGGCCCAACCCGGCACGCAGGTGCTGGTCGCGGACGGAATTTACCAGGAGGCGCTGACCTTCCCAATATCGGGCAGCCCGGGCAAGTGGATCCAGGTCAAAGCGGCGGGGAATGTGGCGGTACTGGATGGGTCAGAGTGGCTAAACCCAAAATCGTGGAAAGCGGATGGGAATAAAACCTGGTTTATCAAGCTGGGTAGGCAAATCACCTACCTGGCCCGTAACCGGATCCGTTTCTATAACTATGAAAACCTGACAGGGCTGAAACAAAACAGGGGCTACGGGAAAGTCACCGTAAAAGAAGGCTGGTACTACGACTCCAAAACAACAAAGCTATACATTCGCAGCCTGAGCGACCCATCCAAACTTAGCTGGCAAGCACCGCGCTTGAATTATGCCTTTAGCGTAACCGGACGCGACTGGATCTGGATCGAAGGCTTTGAGATCAGAAATTACGGCGCAACCACCAGCGGATTCGGCGTGGCGGCGACCAACGCATCGCATGTGGTCATTCGCAGGAACAAGATTCACAACCTGCAATTGGGGATTTTCATCAACTGGAACGGCAGCGAGTTTCAGGGTAATGACACGCGCATCGAGGAGAACGAAATTTTCGACCCGCCGGTCAACGAGTGGGCCTGGAGCGCAGTCAAAGGCAGCACGATGGAAGGGACAGGAATTGTTCTGCGCGGCCATATTGGCGCGATCGTGCGCAAAAACGAGATCCACCACTATTTCAACGGCATCTACACCGGCTCATCGGCGGCGCTGGAAAATCCAGAAATCGCCTTCGACGCTGACATCTACAACAACCGAATCCATCACATCAGTGACGACGGCCTGGAACCCGAGGGCGCCTGCATCAATCATCGCTTTCGCAACAACAGGATTGACACGATGCTGGTAGGCATCTCGATCGCGCCGGTGACAAAAGGCCCAACCTGGGTAATGCACTCAATATTAAGCAATTTCAACGGCACCAGCATCAAATGGGCGCGAGATACAGCCGGGGTTGTGCTGCTTTATCACAATACAAGTTGGACGAATGGGTCAAACGTCAACGCCATGAGCCTGATCACCCCAATCCGCAACACGATGATGCGCAACAACATTTTCCAGGGCAACGGATATGCCTTTGAAGCGGTCCAAAAAGGTTCGAGTAACAACAGTTGGAATTACAACAATTGGTACACGACGCGCCCGGCAAACAGCTTTGTTTTCAAATGGGAAAATCTGAACTATCGCAGTATTGCCCTGCTATGCGCTGCCATTGGGATGGAATGCAACGGGCACGGAAATCCACCTGGTTTTGTCAACCCGGCTGGCGGCGATTTCAGGCTACAGCCGGCCAGCCCGAATATCGACCGGGGCGTTCATATCCCTGGCATCAATGACAACTACAACGGCCAGGCACCCGATATTGGCGCAATTGAGTTCTCATCTCCACCCAGTCCCGTTAAACCCATGTAAAAATCTTAAAAACTTAACGCACACAACCGGGGTATCATCCCCTGAACCGTGTCTCTCCCCCAAGTGGACTAGAGAAATACCCCCCGACCGATGGATGTGGTCGGGGGGTATTTCTTATAGGATGAATGTATGAGTTGTGTGTCTATCGCCTGAGCAAGCAGCCGAACGCCTGCATCTGGCCACAGCCAACATTCAGATTTCCAATTGATGCCAAACCCAAACCGGCACTGGCATCAACTGGAAAAACTTTCCAGCTTTTTCAATCGATTTGGAGGACCAAACCATGAACAAAGATATCTTTGAAGGCAAGTGGAAACAAATCCGCGGCGAGGCCAAATCTTGGTGGGGAAAACTCACCGACGATGACCTGGATCGGGCCGCCGGCAAGCTCGAGGTTTTTACCGGCTTGCTTCAGGAAAAATATGGCTATACCCGCGAGGCCGCCGCAGATGAAATCGACAAGCGCGTTACGGAATACGAAGCCAAACTGAAGAAGGAGAATAAATAATGAACCTGATCATCTATCTCATCGCCGGAGCGATCGTCGGTTATGTTGCGAGCAGAATCATGCGCACCAGTTCACAGCAGGGTTTGCTGATCGACATCGTGGTGGGTGTTGCCGGCGCATTCCTGGCCGGTTATTTCATCAGCCCGTTGTTGGGCGTCGGGACAATTAACGATGCAATCACCATCCCGACCCTGTTGGTTACGTTACTCGGTTCTGTTATCCTGCTGGCAATTGTCAAACTCTTCACAGGAAGACGCCGGTAGTCCACCAAACTCCCATTTCCATCCAGTAACAATAGGTCTGTTGCTCACTACAAACAAATCAACATTGTGGTGAGCAACAGGCCAAAGAAG
>JAKLPV010000091.1 GCA_022013685.1 Anaerolineae bacterium | reverse complement strand
GTAGGTATATTGATACGGATGCAGGCGGATGATCCCAAAAATGCCGGGCAGTAATAAAATACATGCCAAGAAAATGTTGAATGTTGAATGTTGAACGTTGAAGGTTGTTTGGATGCGGCTTGACTTCTGACCACTGAATACTGAGGACTGAATACTGGAAACTGTCCACTGAACAGCCTCCATCCCCTTCCCGGTCAGTATGAACAGCGGCGGCAGCAGGAACAGAAAGTGGCGGATGCCATCGTACATCGAGGGCACTTTAAGAATGTTGTACGCCGCCAGCGGCGCAAACCACAGGAAAAGCACCAGCGGCGCAAGCCAATCACGTTGTTTTTTTGCAACCTGCCAGGCCAGGCGCAGTCCGCCGATCAGGGCCAGCGGCAGGAAAGGCTCGGTCAGGGTCAGCGCCAGCATTTGCGGGAAGTAGCGCGCCGGCAGTTCATTGGCGCGAAAAACTTCTGCGCGGAATAGCACGGCCAGTTCGGTCGGGTTGTTCGACATGTGGCGCAGGACTTCGAGCAAACGGTTGAGCGGGTCGGCCCACAGGAAGGGCCACAGGGCGAACATCAGCAGGATGGAGCCAAAAACGTAAGCGGCCAGGTGGATGAGTGAGTGATTGCGAACAGATTTGGGTGCGCGAAGAAAAGAGACGCTGAAATAAACAAAGACCAGCGCACCGGCAAATGGGCCGATAACCCGGATGGCGGAGGCGATGCCGAGAGCGAGGGTGGCTAGAAGGAGTTTGGGGAATGCTGGCGCGTGAAGAATCCGCCAAAACCACCCTTCGGCTACGGGCTGCGCCTTCCTCTCAGGGAGCGTATCCACCCACTCCAGGCCGAGGGTCACGGCAGCCAGGAAAGCTGTCATAAAGGGCATGTCTTTGGGGTTGATGAAGGCGTGTCCCCACAGAAGCGGCTGGAGCGCGAAAAAAGCCGCGTTAACGGTTGCCAAGCCGGGGGTTGTGAAGCGCATCCCCAGCCGGTAGATGAAGTAAACGCCCAGGAGAAATGAAAAGAAATTGACCAGGTGCCAGGCCGAGGCCTCATCCATCCCCGAAACGGTTTCGATCAGGCCTTTGAGCGGTCTGCCGAAGAGCAGGTAGGCCGGGCCGTAGTATTTGTGGTCGGCGGGGCTGGCGCCGTAGACGCTCTCGTCGAGTCTGTCCCAGCCCTGATACGCGCTTGGGATGGTTTCGGCGTAATCGTAGAAGAGCGGCTCGTCCCAGGACAGGCCGTAGGCCGGGGCGGAAAAAACGCCCGCCAGCAGCAGGACAGCCAGCAGGAGCAGGATCGGCAGGCGCGAGTTCATGCTGGCTTGTATTCCATATCGACGCGGTGCAGGCCGGGGCCATAGTAATTTTCAGCGCCGCCGGTGACGCGAAAGCCCTGACGCTCGAAAAACGCCCGGCTGTGCTGGCTGGTGTCGATCACGATGTGGGCTTGTGGATCGCTCTGAATGATTTTTTCGATGCGTTTGCTGAGCAGGATGCTCCCCAGACCGTGCTTGTGCAGGTCGCGCTGAACCATGCCCCAGGCCAGGACGATATCCCCGTTTGGTTCTTTGCCGTAACCGCCGCAAGCCACAACCTGGCCGCTCTGTTCGAGCACAAAAAACGGACAGGGTTGGCGCTCGAGAAAACTCTCGAAGGCGGGGCGCTCTGACGGGTCGAAAAAAGGTGGGGTGTTGCCGTCGAAAATCGCCAGGCAGGCGGCCCGGTCGGCAGGTTGGTAGGGGCGGAAGGTGAGGGGCATGGGAAAGATGTCTTGGGCTTGCCGCTACTGAAGTTTTTTCAGCAATCCCTGCATTTCTTCTTCTTCGCCAGCCTGGTCTTTGAAATATTCGGTCATAAAGCTCGAGCGGCGCAGGCGCAGGCACATTGGGGCGACGGCGTTTAGATCAGTAGGGCTGACCTGGGTGCGGCCATCGGCGGCGGTATAGGCGCGGGCGGCTTCGAACCAGGTGATCTCGGCCCGCAAACTGTCGATGCCCATGTTTTGGATGAGGTGGATGGCTTTGGTTGCGAGTTTGTCGGGGATGCCGACCGAGCGCAGGCGTTTGCGCGCTTCCTGGATTTCGGCGGCGGCTTGCCCGCTCTCTTCAGTGTAGTTGGCGATCATCGCGCGCGGATTGGTCAGGTAGGCCTGCACGCGGCGATAGGCTTCGAGGCGCTCGGCGGCGTCTTCCAGTCCGCGCACGATCAGGCGCAGGCCGAAGCGGTCGAGGATCTGTGGGCGCAGCTTGCCCTCTTCGGGGTTCATCGAGCCAATCAGGACGAAGCGGGCGCGATAGGTGGCCGAAACCGGGCCGCGCCGCACGGTGTAGGTTCCCTGGGCGGCGGCATCCAGGATGGCGTCCATGACTTCGTCTGAGAGCAGGTTGATTTCGTCAATGTAGAGCAGGTTGCGGTCGGCCTGGGCCAGGATTCCACGGCGCACGCGCATCCGTTCGTGGATGGCAGCGCGGTCATCGATGCCGCCGACCACATCTTCGAGGCGCGAGTTGAGCGGCAGTTCGACCAAGCGCACCCGGTCTGGAGCGGTCAGGGACTTGCCTTCAGCGTATTTTTGGGCGCATTCCGGGCAGATGGCGTCGATGCCGCCGCTTTCCACATCTTCGGGGGTGCAGCCATAGTAACAGGTTGAGCGTTCGACATTGGGCAGCAATTCAAGCAGGGAACGCACAGCCGTGGTTTTTCCGGTTCCGCGCGGACCAACCAGCAGGACTCCGCCAACGTTGGGATTGACCAGCCCCAGCATCAGGGCCAGTTTCATCTCATTTTGTCCGACCAGGGCCAGGAAGGGGAATGGCAACGCCTCGGCAATGCCTGATTCGCCCATTTCGGCCATTCCCTTCAGAATATTCTTGCTGGATGCAAAATTGATCAGGTCTTTTAACGTGCGAAAGGTGTTTACCACTTCGCCGTCTTGTGGGGTGGTTGTGGATTCTGTTTCGCTCATGCGGATTTTACCTGTTTCAAACGTTCCTGCTGGCGCATTTTGGCCTGCTCCATGCGGCGGGCTTCTTCTTCGTTCCCGGCCACCAGCGGTGGGACAGTGGCGCGGCTGCCGTCCTCGTTGAGCGCCACAAAAACGAGGTAGGCATTGTTGGTATGGGTTTGCTCACCGGTCAGCGGATTTTCGGCGACAACATGCACTTCCGCTTCCATCGAAGTCCGCCCGGAGTAGGTCACTTCGGCGACCAGCGTTACCAGATCGCCAATGCGGATCGGCTCCCGAAAGGTCATGCGGTCGATGGCAACGGTCACGGCGCGCTTCCCGGCATGGCGCATGCAGGCCAACGCGGCGCATTCATCGGCCAGTTTCATAATATAGCCGCCATGCACGTTGCCCAGGTTGTTGGCATGTTCAGGCTGCATCAACTGGGAAAGTGAAACGCGTGAGGCCGCAATTGTTTTGGGTTTTATTTCTGGGTTCATAGGCCTGCAATCTTTTTGGTCAATAGCCATAAAAAAATCAAAGTCGTAGGTTACGACTTTGATTTTAGCATTGATTTGAGCGGCAGGTCAGCTTGTTTCTTCTTTATTAGGACTTACGCAAGACAGAAAAATTGACGGCTGAGTAAAAAGCCGTTATTGTTAGCAGATGATACCAAAAACAGAACGAGTGACCCGCTTAACGTATTGCCAATATTTGCTGGTGAGCCAAACAAATTATACGCTCACG
>JAKLPV010000090.1 GCA_022013685.1 Anaerolineae bacterium | reverse complement strand
GAGGGTTGGACAAGTCAGGACTTGTTACGATTTGGCGTGAAAAAAGCGTAACAAGTCAATGACTTGTTACGCAGGTGGTGGGAATCGTTAAGATTTAGCGATTTTGGCGCAGACGCTGGTAAAGCCGCAGATTAATGAGCGTGTAAATTAGCGTATTGAGATTGGTGATCGCCGCCCCGTTGCGGATGTGTGGCCGCTCGATGCCGAAGGCATAAGCCTGACTGTTGATGCGCTCCACCGCCGTGCGCTGTTTATAAATATCCTTGTAAACCTGGCTTTCGCGGTCGAGTGTGTAACGTAAACGCGCACCGGGACTGGTCGGCATGGCAACAGTACAGCCCTTCTTGCTCCATTTTTCATGATTGATCGGGCAAGGTTGTTCTGCTGGTTCAGGAAACTTCAAAGGACAAACATATTTGCCGCGTTCATGCTCGATGATGGAAACGGTGCGATCACGATAGGTAAATTCAAGTGGCATGGGCAACCCGGCCTTGCAGATAGGTAATCCTTCCGGGCTGAACTTGCGCTCATTGACTTTGTATCCGCCCTTTTCAGAGTATGGAACAGCAGCAAAAGCCTGCGTGTCATCATCGCGATGAAAGTAGTCGTGGATATACCAGGCGTCAAAAGCAGCATCGAACGTGCCAAAACGTGGTTTGAACCCCAGAATCTCTTCGGTTTTGTGCATGAGCGGGAAGAAATAACTGACATCAGCCTGATCAAAGGTCTGGGTTAATTCAGCCAGGACAAACTCGCCAAAATTTGGAACCTTGACAACCACCGTGCCGGAACCGTAGCCCCAATAAAACTCACCCACCGAAAGCCCGGTTGCAGGAAGTGGGTTGGAGCGTGGCGTGGCCTGGGCCTCTTTTGCAGAGCGTTGATTATGCCTGCGCTTGCACCCGAGTTTGCAGTCCTGATCACCCTTGGGTTGTTTGGTTTTATCGAAGCGGGTTTCGACATAAGCTTTAGGATTGTTCTCCTTGACCCAGGCCAGGATGTGCTTGGTATCAAGAGAGATACACTCCCCAGCCCGAATTCCTTGAGAAGCAAAATAGCCCAAGAGCAGGCGAACGCTATCCTGAAACAAAAACTGCATCGAAGAATTGGGCGCTTCACGCAACATTCGTGTCAGGTGACGCTCAGTTGGCAGGCTAGCATTTGGGTCAAAACCGCAGGCGTATCGCAGGGATGGAACCAGCGGGAATCCCAGCAGCCATATGAAAGCGGGATGCTCGACCAGGTATTGCCGCAGGTCGCCCATTGAAACCAAATGCTCGTTGAGCTTCAACAAACAGGCGGCACTGAAAGCTGCATATGGGATGGCACTCCTGCCCCAGTTACGATGCAGGTTGCGTTCTGGGAAGTCTGCCCAGGAGAGTGGGCCGAGCAAATCCAGGATACGCATGGCGGATGGGCAGTTGCTGACAAAATCAGGCAGCTTGCCTGGATTGCGAAAGGCATCTTGCAAAGTCGGTCTTTTTGATTGAACAAGATGCGAAATACCCGGAAAACGGGCTAAAATAGGGTTGTTGACCATGTTTTTTCTCCTTTCAGGTCAAAAAATGGGTGTGGTAACTTCATTTTAGACCCGGAACAAAGCATGGCAATAACGTAACCAGTCCCTGACTGGTTACGTTTTCAAAGCAAAGTGATTTGACTGGTTACGCACTGGTTACGAAAAAAGCGTAATCAGTGATTGACTGGTTACGCTTTTGCAGATTTCAAAACTGACTGATTACGGACTCGTTACGAAAAAACGTAACAAGTCAATTGACTTGTCTAACCCTC